>NZ_JBBBEI010000020.1:0-107538 GCF_037132455.1 Huijunlia imazamoxiresistens
CAACTCTGTATACTCCAGGCGGACAGCGACAATACCAAAATTAAAAGGACGGATCGATTCATAAGTGTCGGCTAACGGCTTATTATCCGAAGTTAAACATTTTTGCGCCGGCCCGGCTTATAGCCTTTAAATTCCATAAAATCAATTACTCCCGGTTTCGTATTTGGAGTATTATTATTTCCAATGCGCAACCGCCCCATTCAATACAGATACTTTAAAAACGCAACTCTCCCTAAAACAAACATGCCCATCAACAAAGGGAATACCCATTCTGCGCAAAGAAATCTGCCGCTACCCCGGAACGGTCTGCACAAAGCTTCGCCACCTGGGTCACAACCCAGCTTTATGGCGCGGTTAAAGATAAATAATATACCGAAACGAGCGCGTTGTCCCAGCAGGTTGTCATAGTCCATCCGGACCCCGGATAAAAATGTTCGCCTTTTCCCAAACAAAGCCCCGCCTGCCGGCAAAAGTAATATGCTGAAACTTACAGGTTATCAATCCCTTCCCCTGCCTTTGCCCATTAATATTGTTCCCTCCTGCGCCGCCCCCTACCCTTCATCATCCTTCCACGGCATCATCAGCTATTTATTTCCGAACATCCCCCTTACTGCCGCCGCCGCTGCCCTCCCTAACCTCGTGGCCTTACCACGGCAATTTGTCCAGGGGACTGCCAATCGCTTCCACTTTCACACGGCTGACCTGGGTATAACGAAGGGTGGTCTTCATGCTGTTATGCCCCAGGAGGCTTTGGATATAGCGGATATCGGTTCCCCCTTCTAAAAGGTGGGTGGCATAGCTGTGCCTAAGACCATGAATACTGCCCGCCTTATGGATACCAGCCGCCTCTTTGGCGGCATGCAGGACCATTTGCGCACTACGGGTGCTATACGGGCCTCCCTTTTCCCCCTCAAACAGGTATTGCTTTGGCCGATAGGCCGTAAAATAAGCGCGCAGGGTTTCCAGCAGCAGGGGGGAAAGCGGCACCATGCGATCCTTCTTGCCCTTGCCGCAGCGGATATGAATCATCATGCGCTTCGAGTCAATGTCGCCGATTTTTAAGCCCACCAGCTCACTTACCCTTAGCCCGGCACTATAAGACGTCATCAGGAGTGCCCGATGCTTCAGATTACCGGTCTTCATGAGGAGGCTGACAACCTCTCCCTCCGCCAGCACCTGCGGTAACTTGGAAGGCTTTTTAGGCCGCGGCAGGTCATAAAACTCCTGCCCCCTCCCCTCCACCTTTTCGAAATAGAATTTCAGGGCATTGACCGCCGTATGCACATGCACCTCGCTATACTTCTTCTGCTTTATCAGCCAGAGCAGGTACTCCTGAACATGCCCTTTTGCAAGAGAAGAAACCGGCACCTTTCCCAACAGGCGCAGCAGGTGGTGAAATTCATTGCTATAATTTCTCAGCGTATTGCGGCTGTAGCCCTTTAATTGGATCATAGCCTGGAAGCGGGTAAACGCTTCCAGGTTTTCAGCGCTCAGGGGATGCTCCAGGATAATGCCAGCTCTTTGTTTGGAAATCCGCCCTTCTTTGAGGATTGGCTGCACCGCCTTTCGCTGCTCCAGGTAATTCTTTAAAGGCTCCGCATCGATAGTTGCGCTGTCCCGAAGCATGCCGGTAACCAGCAGGTAATTTTCCCTGGAAAGCGGCAAGTACCAGCAGCGGTGGGTTTGCGTCCACCGAATGGCCCTGATTTGCCGGATCAGGCGATTTAAGGCACTATCCGTAGTATAGAGGGCAATAGACTCCTGCGCCTTGTGGTAGAGCGGGCGGAGCGTCAGTTGCGGCACCATAGGCTCAAAGGTTTAGAAGGACCAATTTACTAAATATTTTAGCATAAACATGGATATTATTTTCCATGTTTATGCCAAATATATCCGGAGCACATCGGTCAGTGGAGACCGCATCAGGCAAAGGACGCAGCTATCTTTTCAAGGTAATCTTCAATAGGTACACTATTCCGGAGGGCCATCAGGTCATTGCCGGCTTTACCGATCACCGTCCGGAAACGGCTGCTTTCCCCGGTAGCCAGGCCGGCAATCGCTTTTACCAACACCAAAATATCATCCCGCAGGGAAGGATCGGAGGAAGCCATCAGTTGCTGCAGCTTTTCTGTAATCCCATCGTAATCCCGGATCTGGCTGTCGCTGCTCCAGGCAATATTTTTTCCGAAATTGTTGTCGGTGGAACCGCCCGGCTCGACCAGGTGGAGCGAAATATTCAGGGGCTTCAGCTCGTAATACAACCCTTCCGTCAACCCTTCGAGGGCAAACTTCGACATGTTGTAAAGGGACCCCAGGGGCACCGCCGTGGTCAGCCCCATAAAGGAACTCACATTGATAAATTTTCCACCCCCGTTGGCCTTGAAATGGGGCAGGAAGGCCCGGATCACATTGATCACCCCGCGTACATTCACCGCAAACTGCCAGTCAATGTCCGCCTCCCGGGCCAGCTCCAGCGCACCGTATACCCCCATGCCCGCATTGTTCACCACCACGTCTATTTTCCCGAAAGCAGCAATGGCCTCCTCCGTGGCCGCCTTTACCTGCGCCACATCGGTTACGTCCAGCCTGAATATTTTGACATTCCCGTACCGCGTCAGCTCTGTTTCCTTTTCCGGGGTACGCATAGTAGCGGCCACATTCCACCCCTGTTCGGCAAAGTACCTAGCCGTCGCTTTGCCCAGACCGGAACTGGTTCCGGTAATAAAAATCGTTTTGCTCATTTTCCGTTTTTTTGATCTGATGCAAAGGTAGACCCTTAATGGTATAACTTTGTAACCAGTATAACAGAGTATACCAGTAAAAAAAGTTCACCATGGAAAGAAACCAGGCCGAGGAGCGGCAAGCGCTGCAGGACACGATCTATGTGCTGGGAGGGAAATGGCGGCTGCCGATTATCAATTCCATCTGCAACGGCAACAAGCGGTTCCGGGAGATCGAACGCAGCATCCCGGGCATCACCACCCGGATGCTGTCGAAGGAATTAAAGGAAATGGAGCTGAACCACCTGGTCAAACGGACGGTGCATCCCGGGCCGCCGGTACTGGTGGAATACGAATCCACCGACTATTGCCGGAGTTTTGGCCGCATTATTACGGAAATGATCCAGTGGGGCAGGGAACACCGCAACCGGATCCGGGGTAAATAAACGAAGTGCTCCTTACGGCCGGCGGCCCCTGCCTTCCCCCGGCGCAGCTTCCGGGCGGCAACCGCGAGCAGCGGAAACAAGAGCAGCAGCCCGGCCCACCCCAAAAGCAGCAGCGCCTTCTGTACAAGGCAACCGTCACCGCCGCAGGGCCGCCCCCGGCATAGAGCAGGTATAAGAAAACAGGAGGCCGGAAAGCGTTACCAGGAAGAAACACCCGGAAAGCAGCCGCCGGACCATGGCCTCGAATTATTTTGCCAGCTTTTTAATATCCTTCACTTCCAGCACCTGCTTGCGGAAACCTGCCGTCGCCACCCAGATCATGGCCCGCCCTACTTCCTGCATCGTTAGCGAGCTGCCGGGGAACAGTTTCGGGTACAGCCAGATAATGGGCCGGAAAATGGCTTTTACATGCTTCTGCCCCGGGAAGGGCTTCATGAACCCCGGCCGGAAATTGTACTGGCCCCTGAAGGGCAATTGCATCAGGTCGTTCTCGGTCCTGCCTTTTACCCTTGCCCACATTACCTTCCCTTTGGCGGAACTGTCCGTATACGCGCCGGTAACGAAGGTGAACACCATGCGGGCATTGAACCGGAGCAGCACTTTGGCCACATGCAGGGTGGTGTCGTAGGTGATCCGGGTATACTCCGCTTCCTTCATGCCGATGGAGCTGACGCCGGCGCAATAAAAGCAGGCATCATACCCGGTTAGTTGTTCGCTGAATTCTTCGATCCGGAAAAAGTCGGGCACGATCAGCTCTTTGAGCTTCGGATGCACGAGGTCGTAATGCCTCCGGCTGACGATCAGCACTTCCGATACCTGGTCGTTTTGGAGGCACTCCAGCAATACGCCTTCGCCTACCATTCCGGTAGCGCCGGTGAGGATCACTTTAAGTTGGTTCGGTTCCATCATCGATCAATTGGGGCTTTTGCTCAAGGTAAAAAATAAGGCGGTTAGACGATGTTCACTTCCCGCTCCAGCTCAATACCGAATTTTTCCTGCACCGAGCGGATGATCTTTTCGCTCAATTCGAAGACCTCGCCGCCGGTGGCGCTTCCGTAGTTCACCAGCACCAGGGCCTGCTTGGGATAGCAGCCGGCATCGCCTTTGCGAAAACCCTTCCAGCCGCACTGTTCGATCAGCCAGCCCGCCGGCAGCTTGGTGGCTTCGCCACTTGGATAATAAGGCATCGAAGGATGGTGTTTATGAATAGCCTGGAACTGTTCGTTGGGGATGGTGGGGTTTTTAAAAAAGCTGCCGGCATTGCCCACTTCCCGCCAGTCGGGCAGCTTGGAGGTGCGGATGTTGATCACCGCCTGCGCGATGGCCTGTATGCTCAGGTCTTTGACGCCCATAGCCTCCAGCTCGTGCCCGATGGCGCCGTAGGAGGTGTTGAAAACGGGCTTCTTGCGCAGCCGGTAGGTGACGGAAGTTATTACGAACTGCCCCCGGTACTGCCGCTTGAACACGCTTTCGCGGTAGCCGAAGCCGCAGGCTTCGCGTGTAAATATCCGGGTATATTTTTCCTGCAGGTGGAAGGCCTCCAGCTCTTCAAACACATCCTTGATCTCCACCCCGTACGCCCCGATGTTCTGCATGGGCGAGGCGCCCACGTTGCCCGGGATCAGCGACAGGTTCTCCACCCCGGCATACTCATGGGCCAGGCAGTACTGTACAAAGCGGTGCCACCCCTCCCCCGCCCCGGCCTTCAGGTACACGAAGTCCTCGTCTTCCCGCACTTTTTCGATGCCCCCGAGCTCGTTTTTCAGCACCAGCCCGTCGAAGTCGCCGGTAAAGAGCAGGTTGCTGCCGCCGCCGAGAATAAGCGGTTGGTGGCGGGTGGTTTGTAGGTTGGGGGCCTCCAGCAGTTCCGACAGCTCTTCCCGGGAGGAGAAGGCGGCAAAGTATCTTGCCCGGACGTCGATGCCAAAGGTATTGTAAGGACGGAGCGAAACGTTTTCTTGGATGGTCATGGCCGCAAAGCTAAAGGATTAGCGCACCCGGCGTTGCGGCCGCCGGAAATCGGAAGCCGCCTTTCCTCCCCGCCCCGCGCCCTCCGTGCCGGCAGCACGCCCGGACAGCCGGAAGCGATCCCGGCCCTCTTTTTGTGGCCACTCCCGGACACCAACCGCGGTCCGCAGTTTGCGGAAATTTTTAGAAATCATTAAGAATCTCCCTGCCCTTAACCTTTACCTTTGTGTTTAACAATTTTGTCAAACAAAGATGTAAATGCCTGTCAAGGACTGTAAAACGGAACACCACATCAGGGAAACGGCCAAGCGGATTTTCTTCAAAGAAGGAAAAATGCGGGCCACCACCCAGGACATCGCCGATGCCGCCGGGGTGAACCGCACCCTGCTGCACTATTATTTCCGCTCCCGCGATGCCCTGTTCACCGCCGTTTTCCAGGAAGCTTTTCAAAAACTGCGTCAAGGCCTCCATGCCGCCATCGAATCGCAGGAACCCTTTCGCCAAAAGCTCGAAAGCTTCATCAACGCCTACTTCGACCAGCTGGTGGAAGCCCCTTACCTGGAAACCTTCCTCGTGCTCCAGCTGGCCCAGGACCCCGGCAAATACGAAGAACTTTTTATCAAAATGCCCGGGGGCGAAGACCGCATCCAACGCTTCCTGGCCGAAATCCAGTCGGAAATGGACAAGGGCACGATCCCCCCAATGGACCCGGTACAATTTTATATGAGCCTGTTCGGCCTGATGGCCTACCCCCTGCTCGCCCGGCCTATTTATCAAAACCTGTTCCACCTGGACGACGCCACCTTTGACCGCTTATACAAGGAACGGAAAAAGCTGATCCTGTCCCTGGTCTTCCCGGAAAGGGCGCCCGCCCCCTCGGGACACTGACGAAAACCCTGACGATTACCTGCCCTGGAAACCGGAACCATCAACTATCGATATTTCAATTAAACGTGACCATGAGCCAAAGAATACCCAACGGATCCCTTGCCGCAATCCTCCTCCTGTTTTTCCTGGCCTCCTGCGGAGGCAAAAGTGAAAAGCCCACCCCCGCCGCCGGGGCCCAGGAGGTGGTGAAAGACTACCCGGTGATCACCATCACCCCGCGCACCACCACCCTGCACACCGACTTCCCTTCCACCATCGAAGGGCAGCAAAACATCGAGATCCGCCCCAAGGTGGACGGCTACATCGAGTCCATCCACGTGGATGAAGGCGCCACCGTGCGCAAGGGCCAGCTGCTGTTCCGCATCAGCGCGCCCCAGTACGAACAGGAAGTACGCACCGCCCAGGCCAACATCAAGATCGCCCAGGCCGACGTGAACGCCGCCCGCATGCAGGTATCCAAGGTGCGCCCCCTGGTGGAAAAGGACATTATTTCCCAATACGAGCTGGAAGCGGCCGAATACAACATGCAGGCCAAGCTCGCCGCCCTGGCCCAGGCCCAGGCCCGGCTGGCCAACGCCCGCACCAACCTCGGCTACACCGCGGTCACCAGCCCCGTCAACGGCGTGGTGGGCACCATCCCCTACAAGATCGGGAGCCTGGTGAGCAGCAATACCGCCCAGCCCCTGACCACGGTCTCCAACATCGGCAACATCTACGCCTACTTCTCCGTCAACGAAAAGGAGATCCTCGAATTCTCCACCACCACCCGCGGCGCCACCATGCAGGCGAGGCTGGCCACCCTGCCGCCGGTCACCCTCATCCTGTCCAACGGCGAGGAATTCCCCCAGCAGGGACGCATCGAGACCGCCAGTGGCCTGATCAATACCGAAACGGGCTCCATGCGGATGCGGGCCACCTTCCCCAACCCGGGCAACATCATCCGCAGCGGCAGCAGCGCCATCGTTCGGGTACCCTACACCGTGGACTCGGCCCTGCTGGTACCCCAGAAGGCCACCTATGAAGTGCAGGGCAAACGCTTCGTGTACGTGCTGGAAAGCACCGGCACGGTGCGCAGCGCCAACATCGAGGCGACGGGCAGCCCCAACGGCCAGTTCTTCGTGGTCCATAAAGGCCTGAACCCCGGCGACCGCATCGTGCTGGAAGGAGTGGCCGGCCTGCACGAAGGCTCCACCATCAAGCCCCGGGAGATCAATACCGACAGTGTATTCCAGCGGGGCGGCCACTCCTGACGGCTTTTCCCAACTCCTCCTTCCTCACTCCTATTTAAAGAAAACAACCGGGAGCGCCGCCTTACCCGCCGCGCGCCCGGTTCGAGAAAATGATCGTATATGCTGAAACGTTTTATCGAACGCCCGGTGCTCTCCACCGTTATCTCGGTCCTGATCGTGATCCTGGGCGTACTCGGACTGATCACCCTCCCCATTGCCCAATACCCCGACATCGCCCCGCCCACGGTAGTGGTCACCGCCTCCTACCAGGGCGCCAATGCCGACGTGGTGCTGAACAGCGTGGTGGTACCCTTGGAAGAACAGATCAACGGCGTGGAGAACATGACCTACATGACCTCTTCGGCCGGCAACGACGGCACCGCCACCGTGACCGTCAACTTTAAGCTGGGCACCGACCCCGACCTTGCGGCCGTGAACGTGCAGAACCGCGTGTCGCGCGCCACCCCCCTGCTGCCCGCCGAAGTCACCCGCGCCGGCGTGACCGTGCTGAAGCGGCAGAGCAGTAACCTGGTGATCTTCTCGCTCTACAGCGAGGACCCGGCCTATGACCAGACCTTTTTGCAGAACTATGCCGGCATCAACCTGGTGCCGCAGATCAAGCGGATCACGGGCGTGGGCGACGCCACCATCTTCGGCCAGATGGACTACTCCATGCGCATCTGGCTCAAGCCCGACGTGATGGCCTCCTACGGCCTGGTGCCCACCGACATCAGCGCCGCCCTGGCCGAACAGAACATCGAGGCCGCCCCCGGCCAGTTCGGCGAGCAGGCCCACCAGTCGTTCCAGTACGTCATCAAGTACAGCGGGCGCCTGAAAAGCCCCGAACAGTTCGGCGATATCGTCATCCGCTCCGCCGGCACCGGCCAGATCCTGCGCCTGAAAGACATCGCCCGCCTCGAGATGGGCGCACAGAGCTATTCCAGCTTTTCCATGACCGACAACAAGCCCTCCATCGGCGTGGCCATCGCCCAAACAGCCGGCTCCAACGCCAAGGAGGTGATCGAAGGCACCCTGGCCGAGCTGGAAAAAGCCTCCAAAAACTTTCCCCGCGGCATCAAGTACACCACGCTGATCAACGTCGACGAATTCCTGGACGCCTCCATCGAAAAGGTGATCCATACCCTGATCGAAGCCTTTATCCTGGTGTTCCTGGTGGTGTTCATCTTTTTGCAGGACTTCCGCTCCACCCTGATCCCGGCCATTGCCGTGCCCGTGGCTATTGTGGGTACCTTCTTTTTCCTGGGGCTGTTTGGCTTTACCATCAACCTGCTGACCCTCTTCGCCCTGGTGCTGGCCATCGGCATCGTGGTGGACGACGCCATCGTGGTGGTGGAAGCGGTCCATGCCAAGCTCGACCAGGGCTATACCTCGGCCCGCAAGGCCACCATCGACGCCATGAGCGAGATCTCCGGCGCCATCGTCTCCATCACGCTGGTGATGGCAGCAGTATTCGTGCCGGTGAGCTTCATCACCGGTTCGGCGGGCGTGTTTTATAAACAATTCGGCCTCACCCTGGCCATTGCCATCGTGCTGTCGGCGGTGAACGCCCTGACGCTGAGCCCTGCGCTCTGCGCCATCTTCCTCAAGCCCCACCACGGCGACGGCCATAAGAAGAACCTGCTGCAGCGCTTCTATGCCGGCTTCAACGCCGCCTTCGACGCCACCACGGAAAAATACCGCCGCTCGGTGCAGTTCCTCTCGGCCCGCAAGTGGATCGCCCTGGCCGGCATCGGCATTTTTATGGCGGCCTTCGTGCTGCTGATGCGCTCCACCCCCACGGGCTTTGTGCCCAACGAGGACATGGGCGTGGTGATGTCCGACATCTCGCTGCCGCCCGGCGCCTCGCAGGAGCGCACCGCCGAAGTGGTGGAAGAGATCGCCAAGGTGGCCAACACCTTTCCCCAGTTGCAGAACGTGCTGCGCATCACCGGCCGCGGCATGATCAGCGGCAACGGCAGCAACTACGGCATGGTGATCATGCGCCTGAAGCACTGGCACGACCGCAAGGGCAAGGGCGATGACGTGCAGACCATCATCGGGCAGATGTTTGCCAAAACCGCTGGCATCCGCGACGCCAAGGTGATCTTCTTCCCCGCCCCCACCATCCAGGGTTTTGGCATCTCCGGCGGCTTCGAGTTCCAGCTGCAGGACCGCAGCGGCGGCGACATCGCCAAGTTTTATAAGATCAGCACCGACTTTTTGGCGGCCCTCAACCAGCGCCCGGAGATCCAGTATGCCTCCACGCCCTTCAACCCCAATTTTCCGCAGTACCAGATCAACGTGAACGTGGCGCGGGTGAAGGAAGCGGGCCTGTCGGTGAACGACGTGCTCAACACGATGCAGGGCTATTACGGCGGCGTGTATGCGTCGAACTTCAACCAGTTCGGCAAGCAGTACCGCGTGATGTACCAGGCCGAGCCCCAGTTCCGCGCCAATGAATCGGGGCTGAACAACATTTACGTGCGCAACGCCAACGGCACCATGGCGCCCATCAGCGAGTTCATCACGCTGGAACGGGTATACGGGCCGCAGGCCATCTCGCGGTTCAACCTGTTCACCTCCATTGGCGTGACGGGCGCTCCCAAGGCGGGCTTCAGCTCGGGCGACGCCATCAAGGCGGTGCAGGAAGTGGCGGCGCAAACCCTGCCCCAGGGCTATGGCTACGAGTTCTCGGGCATCACCCGCGAAGAGCTGTCGGCCGGCGGGCAGACGGTCTTCATCTTTCTGCTGGTGATCCTGTTCGTGTACTTCCTGCTGTCGGCCCAGTACGAAAGCTACATCCTGCCCTTCGCGGTGCTGCTGTCGCTGCCCGTCGGGCTGGCCGGGGCCTTCATCTTCGCCAACATGTTCGACATCGCCAACAACATCTACGTGCAGATCACCCTCATCATGCTGGTGGGCCTGCTGGCCAAGAACGCCATCCTGATCGTGGAGTTTGCGGCGGAGCGCCGGCGGCAGGGGCTGCCCATCGTGCAGGCCGCCCTGGAAGGCGCGGTAGCGCGTCTGCGGCCGATCCTGATGACTTCCTTTGCCTTCATCCTCGGCCTGGTGCCGCTGATGCTGTCCAAGGGCGCCGGCGCGGCCGGCAACCGCTCTATCGGTACCGGTGCCATCGGCGGCATGCTGATCGGGACCATCTTCGGCGTCTTCGTGATCCCCATCCTGTTCATCATCTTCCAGTCGCTGCAGGAAAGGATCAGCGGCCCGCCGAAAGGCCCGGAGGAGGAAGCGGAAGCCGCCGAAACCGAGCCCCGGCTGACGGCGGCGGCCCACTAGCCGCTGCGCCCCGTAGCCTCCCGCGGCCGCAAGGCCCCGGGAGGCTCCCCTACCCCCATTCTTAAAAGGATAAAGTCCGGAACGAATTGCACGCCAGGTGTTTTAATCAAGCTATTATGAACCAACGTTATTCTCCTTTTCTCTTACTTGCTTTGCTCCTCATCATCGGTTCCTGCAAGGTCACCAAAACCTACCAGGCCCCGGAAGCGCCGGGCGACGGCCTGTTCCGCGAGGTGCACACCACCGACACCACGACCATGGCCAGCCTCAGCTGGAACCAGGTGTTTACCGATACGTTTTTGCAGGGGCTGATCGCCGAGGGCATCGCCCAGAACCTCGACCTGAAAGTGGCGTATACCCGCATCGGGCAGGCCCAGGCCTATTACCAGCAGGCGCAGGCGGCCTTCTGGCCCACGCTGAATGCCAATGCCGGCATCTCGGCCGCCCGCCTGTCGGTGGCCCAGGGCTTTGGCATCCGCACCCATGCCACCCAGTACCAGCTGGGACTGACCTCGGCCTGGGAAGCCGACATCTGGGGCCGCCTGCGCAGCAACCGCCGCGCCAGCCTCGCCAGCCTGCTGCAGACCGAAGCGGCGGCGCGCACCGTGCAAACCGGCCTGGTGGCCACCATCGCCACCTATTATTACAGCCTGCTGGCCCTTGACCGGCAGATCGGCATCACGGAGCTGACCGTCCGCAACTGGGACACCACCGTGCAGACCATGCAGGCCCTGAAGGACGCCGCCAGCGTCACGCAGGCCGCCGTGGTGCAGAGCGAGGCCCAGCGCTATGCCGCCGAGGTGACCCTGCCCGACCTGAAGCAACAGGTACGCGAAACCGAAAACGCCCTGAGCATTTTACTGAACCGCGAGCCGGCCGCCATCCGCCGCGGGCGGCTGGAGGACCAGCGGCAACCCGCCGTGCTGAGCACCGGCGTGCCGGCCCAGCTGCTGGCCTACCGCCCCGACGTGCAGCAGGCCGAACAAAACCTGCGCTACTCCTTTGAGCTGACCAACGTGGCCCGCACCTATTTCTATCCCACGCTGAGCCTGACCGGTTCGGCCGGCATCAGCAGCCTCCAGCTCAGCCAGTTTTTCAGTCCCGAGGCCCTGGCTGCCAACATCGGCGCGGGCCTGTTGCAGCCCATCTTCAACCAGCGGCTCAACCGCACCCGCCTGGCGGTGGCGGAGCTGCAGCAGCAGGCCGCCTTGCTGGACTTCCGCAGCACCCTGCTCACCGCGGGCCAGGAAGTTTCCAACGCCCTTTCGCTCTACGGAACGGCGGTGGAAAAGATGCAGGTGCGCACCAACCAGCTGACGGCGCTGGAGCGGTCGGTAGATTATTCGAAAGAACTGCTGCGCAACGGCTTTGCCAACTACATCGAAGTGATCACCGCCCGCCAGAGCCTCCTGCAGGCCGAGCTGGGCAGCGTCAACGACCGCCTGCAGCAACTGCAGGCAACGGTGAACCTGTACCGCTCTTTGGGCGGCGGCTGGAAGTAAGATCGGGAAAACCCATTTAAAGGCCTGTAATCGGAAACACCTTCCGGCTACAGGCTTTTTTTATGGAATCTTCGTCCTTCTGCACTATTATTAACCTAAAATAGAAACCAACTATGGGCATTTTTTCTTCCTTATTCGGGAACGCAGGCGTGGCGCAGCCGGAAGAACTGATCAAGGACTATGGCAAACTGCTGGCGGACGAAGAAACCATCGAGATCGGCTTTAAGCTCGTTCGGGATGTTTTCATTTTCACCAACAAGCGGCTGATCCTGGTGGACAAGCAGGGGCTGACCGGCAAAAAGGTCCAGTACCTGTCCGTGATCTATAAAAGCATTTCCCGGTTCAGCGTGGAAACGACGGGACATTTCGACCTGGAAGCCGAATTAAAGATCTGGATCTCCAGCGAGGTCACCCCCAGCATTACCAAGCAATTCAGCAAGGCGGTAAATATTTATGACTTACAAAAAGTGCTGGCCAACCATGTACTCCGGTAGGGCAGTGGCATAGCCGTTATAAAAGCCTGAAACCCGGAGCCCGGTCCCGGTTACGGTTACGGGCTTTTTCTTTTTCCGATATTTTCCTATTTTACCCTAAGGTTTTGCCCGCTGCCCCGAAAGGGCGGATGCAGGACCCGGGCTATCAAGTGCTTACCCTTAAACCGAATGGTTTTCAAGCGCTTAAACAGGATTATTTCTTAATTTGTGCCGCCAAAACTAACTGTACTCCATGAAAGCAATCAGCCTGACCTGCCTGCTGACCCTTGCCGCCTGCAGCGGCTACGCCCAGTCGCCCGCTCCCTTCAATTCCGGGGACGTCATCGGCGAAGCCGTAAAGCTCCACGACCAACAACAGTATAAAAAAGCCATCGAACTGTTCCGGACCGTTCCCCGCAACGACACCAACTACGTGCTGGCCCAGTACGAGCTCTCCCTGAGCTATACCAGCGACAGCAATTATACCGCCGCCCTCCAGGCCTGCGAAGAAGCCCTGGGCCAGCCGGGCCGGGAATACGAGCTCGAGCTGCTGGTAGCCAAAGGCAGCAACCTCGACGACCTGGGAAAAACCGAAGAGGCCCTGCGGGTGTTCGACTCGGCCCTTACCCGCTACCCCGATGCCACGAACCTGCTGTTCAACAAGGCCATGACCCTGGTGCGCCTGAAAAAAACCCCCGAGGCTGAAAAAATGTTCCGGGACATCCTGCTGCGCGATCCCTACCATACCAGCGCCCATATGCGGCTGGCCACCTGCGCCCTGCAAACCGGCCGGGTGGTGCCGGCCATGATGGCCCTGTTTGCCACCCTGTTCATCAACCCCGACGGCCCGCACGTCCAGGGGGCCATCCAGTTGCTCGACGGCATCAGCAAGCATACCGACGCCATCCGGGCCGTAGTGGAAAAACGCCCCGCGCCCGATCCCGTTTTCGCCCGGGCCGAACAGATCATCCTGTCGAAGGCGGCCCTGGACAAAAACTATAAGCTGCAGGCCTCCCTCGACGACCCCATCTTCCGGCAGTTGCAGGCCCTGATGGAGGTGCTGACCTTCAGCGAAGGCGAACCGGATTTTTTCATGCAGTTTTACGTGCCGCTGTATAAAGAGGTGTTTAGCCGGAAGCTGTTCGAACCCGCCGTATTCCAGGCATTCGCCTCGGTGCCGCTGGACGCCATCACCGCCTACCGCAAGAAAAACGGCCGGGAAACCAAGGAAGTCGTCGCCGCCGTGGTCGCCTACCTCAATGCCCTGCGCAGCACCCGCCAGCTTTCCTTCGCCGACCGGCAGACCGCCCCGGCGCTTTATCATTTCAGCGAGGATAAACTGGTCGGCAAGGGAACACTGGACGCCAAAGGCAATACCACCGGCCCCTGGGTGTTTTTCTACCCCAACGGCAATAAAAAAGCGGTGGGCACCTTCACCGCCTCGGGAAAGAAAACCGGCGACTGGACCTACTATTTTCCCAGCGGCCAGCTGCAGGGTACCGACAAATGGGAGAACGGCCTGGAAACCGGCGAGGACATCCTCTACAGTGAAGAGGGCATCGTGACGAACCGCATGTACTGGAAGGCGGGCAAGCGGCAGGGCGAAAAAAGAACCTTCTTTGCCATCGGCACCCCGCGCAAGGTGGAAAACTACGTGGAGGACCTGCTGGAAGGCCCGGGCACGGAATTTTACAGCACGGGCGAAAAAAGCGAGGAAGCTACCTACAAGGCAGGCAAGCTGCACGGTACCCTGACGGCCTTTTACCAGAACGGACGGACGCAAAAAGTGGCCACCTACGCCAACGGCCTGCTCGACGGCCCCTACAAAACCTTTCATGCCAACGGCCGGCCCGAGCTGGAAGCCACCTACACCGGGGGCAAACTGTCGGGAGAAGTCCGCGATTACCACCCCAACGGCCAGCTGAAGGAGCTGCGCACCTTCACCGACGACCTGCAGGAGGGCGCGGACAAATCCTACAACGACGAGGGCGTGCTGGCATCGGAAACATTTTTCCAGAAAGGAAAAGCGGAAGGACTGGGAAAATACTACGACAGCGACGGCAAGCTGTATGGCACCTTCCTGTACGAAAAGAACCTGCTGAAAACCGCTACCTATCTCAACAAGGAAGGTCAGCCCATCAGCACCTCGGAACGCCGCAACAAGCTCATTGACCTGGACATGTACACCCCCGAAGGGTACAAAGTGTCGCACCACCGCTTCAATGACGCCGCCAAAGAGGTGGCCCCCAGCACCTACTTCTACCCCTCGGGCAAAGTAAAGGAAACCAACGACTACAAGGACGGCCGGCTGGAAGGATATTCGAAAGGCTATTATGAAAACGGGGCCCGCCAGTACGAGATCGCTTACCGCAACGGCGAAAAAGACGGACCGACCACCCATTACCACCTCAACGGCCAGGTGCGGCAGAAGGGCTGGTACACCGCCGGCACCACCAGCGGCGACTGGGAGGAATACAGCGAAAAGGGCCACCTCAGCGAACGCTACACCCTCCTGAACGGCAACCTCCACGGCGCCTACCAGTACTTCCACGCCAACGGCAAACTGAACTACGAAGACGTCTACCAAAACGGCTGGCTGCGTGCGGTCAACACCTACGACAGCACGGGAAAAAAGATCAGCACGGCTACCATCAGGCAGGGAGCGGGGGCCTACACCGCCCCGTACCCCAACGGCCAGAAACGGTTCGAGGGCACCTTCCGCAACGGCGAATTCCATGGCCCCTACACCTCTTACTATTTCGACGGTACCGTCCGCGTGAAAAAGAATTTCCGCTATGGCCACCTGCACGGCGCCTATGCCGAGTACCAATACGGCGGCCAGCCCGAGGTCACCGGCACCTACGAGTCGGGCGAACGGACCGGCACCTGGAAATACTACCAGAAAGACGGCAAGGTGTGGAAGGAAGAAACCTGGGTGGACGGGGCGCTGCACGGAAAGGTGCTGACGTATGAGGACGGCGTGCTGCGCCGCGAATACCACTACAAGAACGGCGAGCTGCACGGCACCTACACCCGCTTTGGCGGCCCGGGCCAGGTAGCGTACTTCTTCTATTACCGGGAAGGCAAGCTGACCGGCTACAGCTATCCCGACAAAAACGGCCAGCCGGTGCCGGTGAAGCCGCTTCCCGGCGGCAGCGGCAAGGTCAGAACGTTTTACGCCAGCGGCACCCTCTCGGCCGAAATGGAGTACGCCGACGGCAAGCTCAACGGTCCCAGCGCCGCCTACTACCCCAACGGGCAGGTGGCGTACCGCGAAACCTACGAATACGGCTACGGCACCGGCAAAACCACCTGGCACCATCCCAACGGCGCCCTGGAAGCGGAGTTCGCCCAATTCCTGGACAACTACGACGGGCCCTACCGCAGCTATCACGAAAACGGAAAGCTCCATACCGAAGGCCACTATTACAACGGCGTGGAAAACGGCACCTTCCGCTATTACGACGCCACGGGCAAACTGACCGAACAACGGTACTATTATTACGGAACCCTGTTGAACAGCACTAAATGAAACAATCACTGATCCAAATGGCCTGCGCCCTTTTGCTGTGCCTGGCCGCCCCGGGCGCCGGCGCGCAGGAGTGGAAAAAAGACTTTCCCACTGCCGAAGCCGCCTATACCCGCCTGGCCTGCGAGGTGACGATCCGCCGCGAGGAAGGAAAGCTGACCGCCTCCAGCGCCCATTCGGAAGACATGCTGCTGGCCAGCGACAACGCGGTGAAGATCATGAGCCGCGGCTATATCCACCACAGCACCTTCAACGAGCTGAAAAAATGGACGGCCTACACCCGCCCCGCCGAAGGCAAGTCGCTGAAGGTGGCCAACACCACCACTGCCAGCAACCGCAGCGCCTCGGTGTTCTTCGACGATGCCCAGACCACGTCCTTCGACTTTACGGGCATGGGCACCGGCGCCACCCGCCACCTGGAGTACGAGATCGGCCACAGCGACCCGCACCTGCTGATGCCTTTTTATTTCGACCGCTACTTTCCCGTGCTCAACGGTGAGCTGAAACTGGTGTTCCCCTCCTCGGTCAGGGTAAAATATGTCGTAAAAGGCCTTCATGCCGCCGACATCCGCTTCAGCGAGTCGCGCAAACGCGACAAGACCGTTTATACCTTTACCGCCACCAACCTGCCGGGCAGCCAGCACTACCCCGACGCCCCCGACAACTCGTACTACGATACGCACGTGATCTTTTACATCGACCAGGTAGAAGAAAACAACGGCTGGCAGAATTACCTCTCGGGCATCGGCGACCTGTACCGGTTCAACTACGGCTTTATCCAAAACACCAACCAAAGCCTGTCGGAAGAACTGCGCCACCTGGCCGACTCCCTTACCCGCGGCGCCGCCACCGACGAGGAAAAGGCCCGCCGCATCTACCGCTGGGTACAAACCAACATCAAGTACGTCGCCTTTGAAGCGGGCATGGAAGGCTTTATCCCCCGCGAGGCCAGCCTGGTGTGCACCCGCAAGTTCGGCGACTGCAAGGATATGACCAGCATCCTCACCGCCCTGCTGCAACTCTCCGGCGTGCCGGCTTATTTTACCTGGATCGGCACCCGCCACCTGCCTTATACCTATTCCGAAACGCCCCTGCCGATCGTGGACAACCACATGATCTGCGCCGTAAAGCTGGGTGGGAAGTTCGTCTTCCTCGACGGCACCGACCCGGGCTGCGTCTTTGGCATGCCTTCCTACGCCATCCAGGGAAAGGAAGCCCTGGTGGCCCTGTCGGAAAAGGAATATAAGCTGGTGCCGGTGGAAGTGGTGCCCAGGGAAAAAAACACTTATTCCGACTCCACCTTCCTCGAATTCGGGCCGGCCGGCCTGAAAGGAAAAATAAAGATCCGCATGACCGGCTATCCTTCCAGCCAGCTCTATACCATCCTCTCCTACCGCAACGAAAAGGAGCGGGAAGAGTATTTTAAAAACCGCTTCCAAAGGGGCAGCAACAAGGTGCGCTTCAGCAACTGGAAAACCGAGCCATCGGAAGACCGGAACACCGTGCTGGTCACGGCGGATATGGACCTGCCCGACTACGCCAAGAAGATCGGCGACGAATGGCTGGTCAACCTGAACCTGTTTCGCCTGTACGAGCACGAGGAAATCGACTATCCCAGGCGGAAAGCCCCCGTGGAGTACGACTTCCTGATGGCGTCGGCCTACACTACCCTACTGAAGCTGCCCGAAGGCTACCGCGTACCGGAGCTTCCCCGCAGCCAGGTCTTCAGGAACAAGGTGTGGGGCTTCGGCATGCAGTATGCCGCCACCGGCAACACCCTTTCGCTGACCCAAACCTTCGATACCGACCAGTTGCTGCTCTACCCCGACCAGTTCGAGCAATGGAACAAGGTGCTGGAAAACCTGTTTCCCCATTACAAGCAATCGGTGCTGCTGACGAAGTAAAGGACCATGGGTCACAAACATCATTCATCACTCATTTATTCCTGAACTCTATGCGTTCCCTCCTCCTGACTCCTCTTATCCTGCTGGCCGGCCTGTCGCTGAAGGCACAGGGCCCGGCGCCCTCCGGGTTTCAATGGCAGTCCATCCCTTCCCTTCATACCGTAGACCCGCGCTTTTCCTCGGAAGCCGCCGTTTACGTCAGCGATGAAAAACGGATCGAATACGCCCTGGAAAAAGACGGCTTCTTTTCGTACAAGACCATACACCGCACCATTCACATCAACAACGACAAAGGCATTGAATACTTCAACAAGATCTACCTGCCCTTCGACCAGGGCCTGCAGCTGATGAACGTCAAGGCCCGCACCGTGCTGCCCTCCGGCAAGGTGATGGAACTGGACGAAAAGAACATCAAGGACCTGAAAGACGACGACGGGGTGTATAAGATCTTTGCGCTCGAAGGCCTGACCAAAGGCTGCGAGGTGGAATACTACTACACCCTGAAAACGCCGGCCTCCTTTTTCGGCCGCGAGATCATTTCACAGAACCTGCCGGTGCAGCAGGCCCGCTTCGAGCTGATCACCCCACGTCACCTGCGCTTCGAGGTAAAGAACTTCAACGGCCTGCCCCCCTGCATGGATTCCGTGGGAACCGCCAAACGGCACACCTGGCTGAACGTGGAAGCGCTGGAGGCGACCACAGAGGAAAAATACGCGATGCATACCGCCAACCTCAAACGCCTGGAATACAAACTGTGCTACAATGAAGCGGGCAGCGCTACCGAACGCATGTTCACCTGGGACCAGCTGGCCAAGGAAGCCTTCGGCGTGTACACCAAAGCCAGCGACAAGGAACTGAAAAAAATAAAGGAACTGCTGGACGAAGCCGGCCTGGCCGGCGCCAGGGGCGACAAGGAAAAAATCGTGCGGCTGGAAAGCTATTTTAAAAAGAACTTTATCTGCCGGGACGATATTTCCGGTGAAGATGCCAGCGATCTGCTGCAGGTGATCCGGAAAAAAGTCGCCAGCGAAAAGGCGTTCTGCCGGCTGCTGTGCGTCGCTTTTACCGCCGCCGGCCTGGACTACCAGGTGGTGCTTTGCGGCGACCGCTCCTCCTTTGAGATCGACTCCAAACTGGAGAACTGGAACAACGCCCGCAACTTCCTGCTCTATTTCCCCTCCACCCGCAAGTTCCTGGCGCCTACCGAACCGGGCTACCGCTATCCCTGGATCCCGCCTACCTGGGCCGGCACCAACGGCCTGTTTTGCGAGGGAGCGACGCTGGGATCTTTCCAGACGGCCATTGCCGTTATCAAGCCCATACCGATGGAGGAATACCGCCATTCGTACCTCAATATGGAAATCAGGGCTAAGCTGAATGCTGAAGGCGAAGCCCTCGACATGGACGTAAAACAATTGTATGGCGGCTATGCGGCGCCGAACTACAAAGCGCCCTTCATCTTTGCCCCCGCCGGCGAGCAGGACAAGATCCTGAAAGCGCTGGTGAAGTTCGGCACCAATTCCGAGAACATCCTCTCCCATACCCTGGAGAACAAGGAATTGGACCAGGCCGATCCCTACCTGCCGTTTATCATCAGCGCCAGGGTAAAATCAACGGGACTGGTAGAGCGGGCCGGCGCAAAGATCATCGTCAAGGTGGGCGAGTTCCTGGGCAACCAGGTGCAGATGTACGACAGCACCGAGCGGAAGAACAGGGTGGAGCTGGGCTTTCCCCATTCGCTGTTCCGTACCATCGAGCTGGCCATTCCCGACGGCTACACCGTCAAAAATGCCAAAGACCTGAACTTCAACGAAGTGTTCCAGGTAGCGGACAAGCCGGTCATGGGCTTTGTCAGCTCCTACGAGCAAACGGGGAACCTGTTGAAGATCACGGTACGCGAAGACTATACCAGCACCGTCTATCCCCTGGAGCAATACCCTGCCTTTAAAAAGATCATCAACGCCGCCGCGGACTTCAACAAGGTGGTGGTGGTGCTGGATAAGCAATAAGCAATGGGCAATAGGCAATGGGCAAGTAGGAATTAGTTCATTGGTTCATTGGGAATTAGGAATTAGGAAGGGGCCGTTAATATCTTATTGTGGGTTTCTCCGCTATTGTCTATTGCCGATTGCCCATTGTCTATTGTCTATTCCTCCGGTACGCCTCTACCCGCTGTAGAAATGCCTGCGCATCTTTGGCGGCGGGGGTGGCATATTCGATCAAGCCCTCGGTGCTGCCGCAGAAATCCATAATCGCCTGCAGGTAATGGTCTTCGTTGGCGGTATCGGGATAAAGGGTTTCGCAAAACAGCCCCAGGATCACCCGCCCGTCGCTGGTAAACAGGGCCATGGCGCCCCTTAGGGTTACGTCCTCGCTGTTGTACCAGTAAATGGCATGGCGCTCCTGCGGGTGCTGCTCCAGCCAGCCCACCAGCTCGCCAGCGGAATGAAAAACGGCCACAGGCCGTTCCGCGAACTGCGGCACCTCGTAGGTATCGGTGTACTCCTGCCGGCCGGGCAGGAAGTGGTCGAGGAACAAACGAATAAAGCCCTCCGTCCGCCTGTCCGTAAGGACGTAACAGTCGGCGAAGTTCACCGGGCCGTTCTTTTCAGCTGCCATAGCATTCAGCTTTAGGATTTTACCTAAAATACCGCCCTTATCCCTGCCGGCCAAAAGAAATCCGGACAGTTTTCGGCTATACATACGGGCCTGAACGACTATTTTACCCTCTTCGCCGAAAAGCCCCGGAAGCCGCCGGGGCAATGACTATTTTCGCTTCGCAATCAATAACCGGGTTGCGGCTCCGTTCCCTAAGAAAATACAGGCCTCAAAACTGGCTGTATACCCGTCCGGCCTGGTACCTAATGGTCCCCTCTCACGAGGGGGCTTTTTTTTGCCTACTCTTTCTTTTTATCCTTATCTACCGGTTCCGACTGCTTGTTCATCTGGTCGGCCAGCAGCGTATCGGGCAGGATATTGCTCAACACCGACTGGGTCTTGTTCTTCAGGCCCGACACCACCTTGTCGTCGCCCTTCATCAGCGCCGCATACCCGTCTTTGGCCACCTGGGCGGGATCGGCCAGCTTGCCGGGATCCGCCACGATCCTGGACTCCTGGGCGCCGGCCTTGTTGAAGAAATCGGTATCCGTGGCCCCGGGCTGCAGCACCGTCAGGGTCACCGCCGACTCTTTCAGCTCGCTGATCAGCGCCTCGGTAAAGCTGAGCACATAAGCCTTCGTGCCGCCGTAAACCGCCTGCCAGGGCGAAGGCACTTCCGACACAATGGAACCCAACTGCAGGATCCGGCCGCTGTTGCGGGCCTTCATGTCCTTTAAAAAGTGGTAGGTCAGGCGGGTCAGCGAAACGATATTGAGGTGAATGATGCGCATCTGGGCCTCGATATCCGTGTCCGTGAACAGGCCGTACACCCCCTGGCCGGCATCGTTGACCAGGATCTCCACCTCGATGCCCCGGCCCCGCACCTCGTTGTACAGCTCCGTTGCCGCCGTTTCGCCGAACAGGTCTTTGGCAATAGGCTCCACCGCTACGCCGTATCCCCTGAATTCCGTCGCCACCTGCTCGAGGTCTTCCTGTGTACGGGCCACCGCCACGATGCTGTAGCCGTCCTGTGCCAACAGTTTTGCCAGTTCGTATCCAATACCCTTGGTCGCTCCCGTTACCAAGGCATATCCCTTGCTTTTTTCTGCCATAATCATTGATTTAATGGTTTCCGCCCCGGCCGGGGGCGGAGGCTACAGAGCAATTACCGTGCGGACTTACCCTTAGCCGCTGCAGGGAAAGTGGCGGGGTCAGCGTTTTTTTGCCGGCACTCTTCTATTTCTTTCAACTATTCAATACCTTTATTGGTACCAGAGTGGCATTTATACCAACGGTCCTGTTTCTTACCTTAAAATCACGTCAACAGAAGGGAGCACCTGTTTCCTGAAAGCCCCCTTTACAGTTCCTGCTTGTTATCCCCCCTGAGGAACCACTATTGAATGAAGCTGGAAAGGCCTGTCCCGCATCCAGGGATGGTTACCTTCTGCGTCTGCTCGCCCATTGCCGGGCAGTACGGCCAGGGGTGCCGCCATGCCCGGACAGGGACCGGTAAACCGATTGTGAACCTATTCAATCCGCAAGAGATGGAGCAACATTCTTCGGCGGTAGCGGACCATGCCACCGCCGACCGCCCCTGCAACCCACAGCCCTACACCTTTATCCGCGAAAACGGACGCTGGCACATTGATTTCCCCGGCTACCTGGAACGGGGAGGACACCTGGAAGACCTGCTGATGGAAGCAGGCGCCGACGACCTGCTGGACTTCCTGGCCCGTAACAAAAGAAAGGTAACCCTGATGCTGGATACCGAACCCTTCGACGGCAGCGACAGCCTGGAACTGACGGAATTGTGCGACGCCCCCATGGGAGGCGCTTACTACCTCCTGCCCGTCTACCGCGAACGGGCCGTGAACAGGAAAATGTGGCTGCGCGACCTGACCCTGTTCCTGTTCGGCGACATGCCCCAGCGCCTGTATATCCGGCGCATAAAGCCCCCTGTTACTTCGCCACCTTTTACAGCCACCAATAGATAAAGACCGTACGGACAACCATTCCTACCAACGGGCGGGCGGTTCTCCGCCCGGCCCTGTATTTTACTGCCGGCTGCATAAAAAACTGTCCTAAATTGGCGGGGCGGACCGCACCTGTTTACTCCGGTTGCCGTCCCCTTCACTTACAACTTTTTTTATGAGCCAACTGATCACAGGCATCCACCACATCACCGCCATCTCTGGCAGCGCACAAAAGAACCTGGAATTCTATGCCGGCATCCTGGGCCTGCGCCTGGTAAAGAAAACCGTCAACTTCGACGGCCCCGACGTGTATCACCTCTATTACGGCGACGACGCGGGCACACCCGGCAGCATCATGACCTTCTTTCCCTACGAGGGACTGGTCGGCGGCCGCCACGGCAAAGGCATGCTCAATACCACCGCCTTCTCCGCCGCTGCGGATTCGCTGAACTACTGGCTGGAGCGCCTGAAGCGCTTCGGCATCCCCCACAAGCCGCCCCAGGAACGCTTCGAAAGCGAAACGGTGGTGTACTTCGAAGACACCGACGGACTGGGACTGGAACTGGTGTTCACGGACAGGGACAACCGAACCGGCACCTCGCTGGGTCCCGTGCCGCAGGAACATGCCCTGAAAGGCTTTTACAGCGCCGAGATCTGGGAAGAAGGCTACGAGCGCACCGCCGGCCTGCTCACCGGCCAGCTGGATCACCAACCCATAGCCGAAAAAGGCAACCGCTTCCGCTTTGCCGCCACCGACGCCCCCGGCCATTACGTGGATATCCTCTGCTCGCCGGACAGCCTGAAGGGCCTTTCCGGCAGCGGCACGGTGCACCACATCGCCTTCAGCACCCCCGACCGGCAAAGCCAGGAAGCCGTACGGGAGCGCATCCTCGACCGCCGCCTCAACCCCACCCCCATCCTGGACCGCAACTACTTCACCTCCATCTATTTCCGCGAGCCGGGCGGCGTGCTGTTCGAGATCGCCACCGCCGGCCCGGGCTTTGCCGCCGACGAAGCGCCGGAACACCTGGGCGAAGCCCTCAAGCTGCCGCCCCAGTACGAGCCCGACCGCAGCCGCATCGAACAAAGCCTCAAACCCGTAGTTCTTAAACTTGATGACTACCGGTAACCGATAAATGGATATTGGTTAATTGGTTAATTGGGAATTAGGAGCAACCCGTGAACACCTGTACTCCCGAACTCCCGAACTCAGGAACTCAGGAACTTAGGAACTTAGGAACTTAGTACATTGTAATTAAAGTAAGTTATTATCCATCGGAATAGGGCACCGTAGGTGCCTCCTGTTTATAGAAACAGCCTTAGAGATATTCCCAGGCTCTGTAGGAGCCACCTGTGCAGAACGGAAGGCGCCATTACAGGAAGGGAAATGCTCGGGGCTTCACAGGGCGCTCCTACGGAGCGACGTTCCTCGGTTGTTGATTTGCTATAAACAGGAGGCACCTACGGTGCCCTAAAACCAGAAACAAGAACAGGGATGCCGCCATAAAATGACTTTCATTACAGTGTACTTAGGAACGAACTCGTAAACCCGTAAACGCGTAAACCCGTAAACTTTTTAAATTGAACACACAACAAGCCTACAACCGCTGGTCGGAACAATACGACACCAACCGCAACCGGACGCGCGACCTGGAGGCGGAGGCATTGCGAAAAACCCTGGCCGCCCTGCCGTTTACCTCCTGCCTGGAAATCGGCTGCGGCACCGGCAAGAATACCCAATGGCTGGCACAAAAGGCGCAGCGGCTGACCGCCGTGGACCTGTCGGCGGAAATGATGGCCCGGGCAAAGCAGAAAGTTACCGATGCCCACGTTTCCTTTCAGCAGGCCGACATTACCCAGGCATGGACCTTCCGCAAGGACCTCTACGACCTGGTCAGCTTTAGCCTGGTGCTGGAACATATCGAGCACCTCGACCCCATATTTGCAGAAGCCGCAAACGCCCTGGTGCCCGGTGGCTGGGTGTATATCGGCGAGCTGCACCCGTTTAAGCAGTACACCGGCACCAGGGCCCGGTTCGACAGCCCCGAAGGCACCCAGGTACTGGAATGCTTTGTCCATAACCTGTCCGACTTTGTACAGGCCGCCCGAAAGCACGGGCTGCAGCCGGCAGACATCAACGAGTATTTCGACGACAACGACCGCACGGTTATCCCCCGCATCCTGACGATGGTTTTCCGGAAAGGGTGAAGCCGCTTTTAAATAAAAAAGCACGCAACTGTTTTCAGCTGCGTGCTTTTTTTTAGGAGCATGCTAATAGCGGGCCGGGCTTAGCGGCCGCTGTTTAAAACGATCTTCTGCGTCCATACACCTTTGACGGTGACCAGGCGGCTGAAGTAGACGCCCGTCGCCTGCCGGGAGGCATCCCACTGGAACTGGTACAGCCGGCCCGCGGAGGCGGCGCCCCGGTACAGTTCGGCCACCAGCCTGCCCTGCAGGTCATATACGCCCAGCCGTACCTGCGGCTGGTCTTCTGCCACCGTAAAGCGCACCCACGCCTGCTTTCCTGCCGGGTTGGGACTCACCAGCAAGCTGTTCTGCAACGGTACCCGGTCGTCCAGGGCGGGCGCCATGGTTGTGATCAGCGTGCTGACCACCTTGGGCGCCATCCGTACCACGTTGGAATAGGCCGAGCTGCCGGCCGCATTGGTGGCTTTCACCCGGTAATAGTAGGTAACGCCGGCAGACAGGCCGCTGCTGGCATACGCCACCGAGTTGGGTGCCAGCGCGGAGGCCACCACGCCGAAGGGACCGGCAGCGGCAGTGGCCCGTTCCACCACGTAATAGGTTTCGTTCAGCGCCACGTCCTTCCATGTCAGGTTGACCTGGGTGGCGGAGGCGGCCGTAGCCGTGAGGGTAACCGGCGCCTGGGGCGGAAGGACCAGCTGGAAGTTGTAGTTGCGGAGCGTGCCGTCGGTGCCGCCCAGCGCGTACAGGTTGTCACGGAGGCTCACGGCCTTTAGTTCGCCGGCCTGCGACCGGATCACGGGACCTGTTGTCCATTTGTTGGAAGAGGGCGTATAGATCTCCACCGTATGGAAGAAGGGACCTGCGCCGCTGACGCTGCTGGCCTTGCCGCCGGTAATGTAGATCTGCCCGCTGGCCGCCCGCACCGCGCCGAAGCCGGCCTTGGGGATAGGCATGGCCGCAGCCTGCGTCCAGGTATTGGTGGCGGGGTTGTACACCTGCACCAGGTCCACGGGTATGCCGGCAGCGGAGCGGCCGCCAAAGACATAGATCTTACCATCGGCGCCGGTCACGGCCGCGTGCTGCTTCACGCCTACCGGCATGGCGGCACCCGCGCCCCAGGCGTTGGTGGCAAGGGTGTAGACATGGGTGCTGTTGGCGACGCCGCCACTGGCCGACTCGCCGCCAAACACGATGACCTTGCCGTTAGCGGTGGCCGCTGCCGCCGCTTCCGTCAGGGCGGCAGGCAGGGCGGCCCGTGACGACCAGGCGTCGGTGGCGGGGTTGTAGCGGTACACGTCCCGGACGGGGGCGCCGGCGGTGCCGCCAAACGTGTAGATCTGGCCGTCCGACGCCAGCACGGCCGCCATGCCCTTCAAGGCCTTGGGCAGCGCCCGCCCGGAGCGCCAGGTGTTGGCGGAGGGGTTATAGATCTCCAGCGATTTCAGCAAGCCCGATTTGCCCCCGCCGCCAAAGACATAGATCCTGTCGTTGGCGGCAACGGCGCCGTGCAGGGAACGGGCGCTGGCCAGCGCGGCCTTATTGAGCCAGGACGAGGAAATGGGCGCCGGCGTAAAGCTGGCGGCGCTGCTGCCCTTGCCCCCGGCAACCACCTCCACTTTCCCGCTGGTGGCGCCTGCCGGCACCGTTACATACAGCAGGGAGGGGCTGGCCACATAAAGCTGTTTGGCGGCCAGGCCGTTAAAGTTCACCGCCGTCACCTTTTTGAAGTTGGTCCCCCTGATGGCCACGCCGATGCCGGCCGGGCCCGCGGCCGGGGCAATGCTGGTAATGGCGGGCGTATCGGCGCTGTCGCCGACCTTGATATCGAACGATACCGAGCCATCGCCGTTCTGGCTGATGCCGGTAATGGTGATCCCGCTTTTAGCGCCGCCATAGGTTTGGGCATTCGGAGTGGTGGTGTCGGAAAATTCCTTGTTGCCGTTATAGGAGCTGGGGTAGAGGTCGCCCTGGTCGCCGCGGTTCCACCCGTAATCCATGTTGTCCATGCCGTCGGCCTCTTCCAGGTCCACCCCTTTGAGGGTCACGTCGGCATTCACCTGGTTGAAGTTCCGGGCGACACCGGTGGTCTTTTGGGTATTGATATGGTAGATGGCCAGGCCCTTGCCCGGCAGCGAGAGGTCCAGGCCCGCCTTCTGCCGGTTTTCCAGCAGGAAGTACTCGGCGGAGTCCGGCGTGTTGACCCGGTAGATCTGGTCGTTGCGGCTGGCGGAAGCCGTAAGGGTGTAGGCACCGGCGCTGGAGATGAGGGCCGGCGTTTGCCAGCCCAGCTCGTTGCGGCACCAGGCGCACATGTTACCGGGGGTATGCTCGCTGCCCAGCCAGCTGGCGGCGGCCATCAGCGACCAGTTGCCCATCCCCTCGGAGCCGCCGTCGGTATCGTACAGGTCGGGCAGGCCCAGGTTATGGCCAAACTCGTGGCAGTACACGCCCCGGCCCGTCATGTCGTTGGTATAGGTGCGGCGTTCGGGGTTGATGATGTAGTCGTCGATCCGCACGCCGTCATAGCTGACGGCATTGCCGCCGCCGGAGAGCACCCAGCGGTGCGACCAGATGTACTCTTCCTGGCCGCCTTCCTCGGCGCCGGGGCCGGCATGGGCGATGATGATGCCGTCCACCACCCCGTCGCGGTCGTTATCGTATTTGGAAAAATCCACGCCGGCCGCCTCGGCGGCGTCCACCGCTTCCCGCACCAGGTCCGTAGAAACGTAAAAATCATTGCCATAGCCGTAGTGGTTGTAGGGCTGTTTGGCCGTGTACCACCCAAACACATCGGTATTGACCGTCAGCTGGCCGAAGGAGCTGACCGTATAAAAGTCCCGGAAGCTGCCGGTGCCCCGGTAGTTCGACTGGTTCATCATGTTGTTGAAGTCGGCCACCGTATTCTTATTGGGAAGGTCGGAAAATTTGATCAGCAGCATCAGTGCCCGGATGATGCCTTTGGAGGGGTAGCCGGCGGCCTTCTGCGGGCTGCCCGCTACACGGCCGGCGCTCAGGCCCGGCTTGGGGGCGAACCGCGGCAGGTCGGGCTTCAGGGATTTGGACTGCTGCTGCAGGAAGGACTGTTCCATCATCCGCCGTTCCTGGCTGTTGCGGGCCGGTATGCCCGAAGGTACCAGCCGGCCGTCCTGCTTGACCGCATACTCGTACCTGCCCCCTTTCCGCACGACCGAATAGCCGTCCACTGTTTCGGTCCAGGGCTTCAGCATGGTGCCTTTGGCCACGATGGTCAGGGTCGATCCGTCGGCTTGTTTAACGGTGATGGGGTAAGGGGAAGCAGGGCAGTTCGACAACTGCTGGGCCTGAACGGAGCCGGCGCCCAGCACCGGAAGAAGGGCCGCCATCGTCGATACGAAGAAGTTACCTTTCATAGTCTTTTAATTAAGGGTTTGCATGTTGGTTGTTACTGAAGAGGATGCCGCAGTTCACCGAAAGAAACCGGGCAAGGGTGGGCACAAAACGATCCGCCTCCTGCGGCGTCCTGACAGGGACAGGAGCTGCGGGCAGAGGAAGGGCTTTTCTCGGAATGGAACCAAGTATTTCCAGGAATGGCGTTGTAGATTTTGCAAGGCGGATCGAACCCCTCTGAGATGGTTTCAAGCCGGCTCCAACAAGACCGTGTACGGGCGGGTAAGGAGAATAGAGAACGGGGGACGGAATCAACAAAGATAACTTTCTTCAAACAGCGAAACGACGCTGCCGGAAGGGAGCGAAGGCTAAAGATACATGAATATTCCTTTTCATGGGTATACCCTAAAAGGGAATTTCGTCCCGCCCGGGGCGGGACGAACTGCTCACTGCCTGGGCGTCAAAATGATCTGCTGCTGCCATACACCCCCGGCCGATACCAGGCGGGCGAAATAGACGCCGGCGGCCTGTCGCGCGGTTTGCCACTCAAAGCCGTACACCTGGCCCGCCCGGGCGGGTCCCCGGTACAGCTCCTCCACCAGCCGGCCCTGCAAATCGTACACCCCCAGCCGTACCTGTGCCTGGTCTTCCGCCACCGTGAAGCGGATCCGCGTCTGCGGCCCGGCGGGATTCGGATAGACCGACAAACCAGCCGGCGGCGGGGCCTGCTGCACTTCCGCTTCCGTCGGCGCGGGCAGGGACAGCCCTCCCGAAGTGGTGGCGCTGGTCACGTTGGAGTAGGCCGAACTGCCGGCCCCGTTGGTGGCTTTCACCCGGTAATAGTAGGTGGTGCCGGCGGCCAGGCCGGTGCTGGCATAGGACCGGGAGGAGGCCGCCAGGGCGGACGACAGCACGCTGAACGGCCCGGCGGGGGCCGCCGCCCGTTCTACCACGTAGGCGGCCGCGTTCTTTGCTTTGTCCACCCATTTCAGGGCGATCCGGGAAGTGGAGGCCACCGTTGCCGTCAGGCCGGCCGGCGCCAGCGGGGGCAGTACCAGCTGGAAGTTATAATTGCGCCGGGTGCTGTCGGCACCGCCCACGGCATAGAGATCATCATGGAGGCTGACCGCCACCTGCTGGCCGGCAGGCGCAGGCAGCACGGGCCCTGCCGCCCATCGGTTGGTGGCCGGCGTGTACACGTCCACCGTATGGAACAGCGGCCCCCGGCCGGTGTCCCCTACGGCCCGGCCGCCCACCACATAGATCCGGCCGTCCGCCGCCTGCACCGCCCCGAACTGCGCCTTGGGCACCGGCATGGCGGTACCTGTTGCCCAGCTGTCGGTGGCCGGCGTATAGATGTACACGCTGGAAAGAGGACCTCCTGTGGCGGAGATACGCCCGCCAAAAATGTAGATGTGCCCGTCCGCACCTGCTACGGCGCTGTGCTGCAGCAGGCTTTTGGGCATGGGGGCACCCGCGCTCCAGGTATTGGCAGCCGGGTGGTAGATGCGGGTGGCATTGGAGGCGCTGCCGCCGGTGCCCTCGCCACCGAACACGTAGATCTTATCTCCCAGGGCTGCGGCCGCTCCTTCCACCACCGGCACCGGCAGGGGTGCCAGCGGGCTCCACCGGTTGGCGGCCGGGTGGTACCGATAAGTAGCCGAGGGGGCCGCCGTACCGCCGAATACGTAGATCAGCCCGAGGCTGTCGGCGGCGAAGGCCATGCCGCTGGTGGCGGCCGGCAGGGGCGCGCCCCCTTTCCAGGTATTGAGCGCGGGATCGAACACCTCCAGCGAGCGGAGCGGCCCGGTGCTGTCCCGGCCGCCAAACACGTAGATCCTGCCGTTGGCCGCCACGGCGCCGTGCCCCGAACGGGGAGCGCCCAGGCCGGTCCGGGTGATCCAGAGAGAAGCTCCGTCGGTTTCCGTAAAGCTGGCCGCGCTTTGAACGGTACCGTTCCGGGTCACCACCTCGATCTTACCCCTTTGGGCGCCGGCCGGAACAGTGGCATACAACAGGGAGGTACCGGCCACGTAAAAGCCGGCGGCCGGCACGCCGTTGAAGGTCACGGAGGTAACCTGGGCGAACCGGGCCCCTTTGACGGCCACGGCCGTACCGGCAGCCCCGCTGGCCGGCGTAAAGGACGTCAGGGCCGGCGCCAGCGGCAGCAGGTACTGGTCATTGCGTTGGGTGCTGTCGGCGCCGCCCAGGGCATACAGGTTGCCCCGGATGTTCACGGCCACCTGCCCGCCGGCAGGCAGGGGCAGCACGGGCCCTGCCGTCCAGCTGTCGGTGGCCGGGGCATACACATCCACCGTATGGAACAAGGTGCCCGGCTCCTGCTCCAGGCCGCCCCGGCCGCCCACGATATAGATCCGGCCGTCCGCCGCCTGCACCGCCCCGAACTGCACCTTCGGCACCGGCATGGCGGCGCCGGTGGTCCAGCTGTCGGTGGCCGGCGTATAGATGTACACGGCCGGCGAAGGCGCTTGCCCGGGCGCGGGGCGCCCGCCAAAAATGTAGATGCGCCCGTCCGCGCCCGCTACGGCGCTGTGCTGCAGCAGGCCCTTGGGCATGTGGGCGCCCGTGCTCCAGGTATCGGTTGCCGTATGGTAGATGCGGGTGGCGTTGGAAACACTGCCGCCCCAGGCACCGCCGAACACGTACACTTTATCCCCCAGGGCTGCGGCCGCTCCTTCCGCTACCGGTCCCGGCAGGGTCGCCAGCGGGCTCCAGCTGTTGGCAGCGGGGTGGTAGCGGTAAGAGGCGGAGGAGGACGCCGTACCGCCGAATACGTAGATCAGCCCGAGGCTGTCGGCAGCGAAGGCCATGCCGCTGGTAGCGGCCGGCAGGGGCGCGCCCCCTTTCCAGGTATTGAGTGCAGGGTCGAACACCTCCAGGGAGTCGAGGAGCCCGCCGGCGCCCCGGCCGCCAAACACGTAGATCCGGCCGTTTGCCGCCACCGCCCCGTGCCCCGAACGGGCATGGGTCAACGCCCGGCCCCCCTTCCAGCTGGATTTGATGGCGGCCACCTTAAAGGCTGCCGTCGTCCATACGCTCCGGCCGCCAATGACCAGCTCGATCCTGCCGGTAGTGGCGCCCTCGGGCACGGTAGCATACACCAGCCCGGGACCGGCCACTTCAAAGCCGGCAGCCGCCACGCCGTTGAAGCGCACGGCCGTCACGTTCTCCAGGTTGGCACCCGAAATCGCCACGCCGGCGCCGGCGCCGGCGGCAGCCGGTGAAAAGCCGGTGAGCGAAGGCATCAGCTGCAGCAGGAAGTTATAGTTGCGCTGGGTGCCATCGGAGCCGCCCAGGACATAAAGATTGCCGCCGGCATTGACGGCCTCCAGCTCCCCGGCCGGTACCGGCAGTTCCGGCCCCGCGGCCCAGCTGTTGGTAGCGGGGGTGTACACTTCCACCGTATGGAAAAAGGGCCCCTGGCTATTGAGGTAATCGGCCTTCCCGCCAATGATATAGATCGCCCCGTTGCCGGCCTTTACCGCCGCGAACTGCGTTTTGGGATAAGGCATCGTCCGCCCCGCGGACCAGCTGTTGGTGGCCGGGTTGTAGATCTGCAGCAGGTCCAGCGGCGCCCCCCCGGAGGCGGCCCGGCCGCCAAAGATGTAGATGCGCCCGTCATCGCCGGTGATGGCGCTGTGCTGCAGCAGGCCTTTGGGCATGTGGGCGCCCGTGCTCCACTTATTGGTACTGATATCGTAAATGCGGGTGGCATTGGCGGAGGCCGCTCCCGAAGGCTCACCCCCGAACACGTATACTTTACCGTCGGCGGCGGTGGCGGCCGCCCCTTCCCACACGCCTCCCGGCATGGTGGCCAGCACCGTCCAGGTGTTGTTTGCCGGGTTGTAGCTGTAGGCTTTGGTTATCGCCGAATCGGAAAAGCCGCTGAACGCATAGATCATCCCGTTCGAGCCGAGGGCAAAGGCCATGCCCCGGCTGGGCGCCGGCATCGGGGCGCCCGCGCTCCATTTGTTGGTCAGCGGGTCGTAGATCTCCAGCGAACCGAGGGGACCGCTGCCGTTGATGCCTCCGAATACATAGATCTTCCCGTTGGCGGCAAGGGCGCCGTGCTGCGCGCGCGGCGTGGCCATCGGGGCCCGTTCGGTCCAGGCAGAGGAAAAGGCCGTAACCGTAAAGGGCGAGGGGGCGGTGGCGGTACCCGCTTCGGCCACCACCTGCACGGGCCCGATGCCGGCGCCCTGCGGCACGGTGGCATAGGCCAGGGAGGCATTGGGAATATAGGTGACGGCCGCGGCCACGCCGTTGAACCGGATGGCGGTCACATCCACGAGGTTGCTGCCCCGGATGACCACGCCGGTACCGGCCGGGCCGCTGGAAGGCGTTACGCTGGTGATGGTGGGACCGGCGGAGGGCTCGATCTTAAAGTTGACGTTGGAAATATCAAAAAAAATGTTTTCCGCCGCCTCCACCCGGATGCGGGCGGTGGAGGTGAGGATGTTGGGAAGGATAACGGTCTGCTGCCCGTCGTTGGGCGTGGCGGCAGCCAGCAGGTAGGGAAAGGTCTGGCCCCCGTCGGTGGACAGCAGGATGTTGACGGTGGCGGCGCCTACAGGTTCGCGGTTGGTACCCGCCACATTCCAGCTGACGGCCTGCTCCTCGCCTCCCTTCAGGGTCATCGCGGTATTGGGCGTGGTCACCACAAAGGGGCCGGCCGCCGCGGTAACGTTCACGGTCAGGGGATAGATCCAGTCCAGGCCGCCCCCGCCGGCAAAATTGTCCCGCACCGTCAGGTTAAAATGCAGGGCGCGGGTATAGGAAGGCAGTTGCTCGCCGATGCTGGTGGAATTATTGAGCAGGTCGGGCAGCCGCGGAAAGGTGCGGGAAGGGCTGCCGGTACCGGTGAACGAGCGGAAGACGGGGGCGTTTTCCGAGGGCGCCGTGGGGCTGCCCGCCGGGCCGAGGTCGTACTGCTCCCAGCAATAGGTGATGGGATCGTTCTGGGCGTCCGTAGCCCTGCCGGTAATGACAAAAGGCGTTTGCCTGGGGATAGTGAGGTTATTGGGCGTGACGATCTGGGGCACCGGGGCGGTATTTCCGGAATTGGTGACCACGGCGTTGGCGCTGCCGGGTCCCAGTTGGGTATAGGCGAAGATCTGGTCGTAGCTGATCACGTGGAAATAAGCGTCGCTGGTGGGCTGCAGGTCCTGGGCGCCGCAGATGCCGGCATAGCCCATGATGGTGGAGCCGCTGCCGGGTTCGTAGGCCGAGCCGGGAATGCGGTTGCCGTAGCAGGCGCCGGCATTGCCGTTGAAGGTATGGTAGGCCCCGAACTGGTGCCCGATCTCATGGGCCACGTAATCCACGTCGAAGGCATCACCCACCGGGGCGCCCGAACCGGTGACGCCCCGGGCCTTCAGTCCCGCCTGGCTCACCACCCCCAGGCTGGCCAGGCCGCCGCTGTTGGTGCCGAACACATGGCCGATATCGTAATGGGCATTGCCGATCTTGCTGTCGATATCGCTCTGCACCTGGGTGATCATGCTGCTCGGGATGCCGTTGGAATAAGGGTCGTTGGTGCTGCTGGTATAGATGATGGAGGTTTCTTTCGCTACCAGCACCATGCGGATGGCCACCTCGCGGATGTAAATGAAGTTCACGCGGTTGAGGGTGGTATTGATGGCGGCCAGGGCATCGCCTACGGTGCCGCCGTGGAAGGCCGTATATTCCCCGGTGGCCGCGATGGCGATGCGATAGGTGCGCAGCTTGTCGCCGGAAGGGCGGCCGGCGCTGCCCTGAAGCAGGGCGTCGGTACGCAGCGCCCGCCGCTGTTCCGCCAGCTGCAGGATCCTTTTGGCATTTTCCGTTTCGGTTCCCAGCACGGTGGGTTCGTAAAAGGCTTTTTCGGGCGGGGCGGTGTAGTCTTTTTTGGCGTAGGCCATATAATTACCGGTATCGCCGGGGCTGAAGGGATCGATAAAGCTCAGGCCCTGTTCCGGCGAGTGGATCATGCCGTGAAAGCCCGCCGGGGTAAAGTCGAAGGCGGCCGTCAGGCGCGGGTCGTCCACGCCCACCCCTGTATACGAGCGGATCCCGGGGAAGCGGGCGGCCAGCTCCGGGGCCATGACGGAAGTTTCGGTAAAGCGGAAGCGTGCGGAACGGCCGTCCGGCAGGGGCAGGTTCACCACGCTGGTGGACGTGCGCAGGGAAGCCGCCTGCTCTTTGGGGGCGCCGGCCAGCAGGGTGCGCATGCCGGGAACGTTCAGCGACAGGGCGCGGTATTTCTGGGGCGCTGCCCCGCGCTGGGCCCGGGGGGCTGCGGCGCCGGCGGGCCGGTCGGACCAGAAGCTGCCCGTAGCCTGGGAAAAAACTTCCCCTCCCCCGCAAAGGGTCAGCCACAAAAGCAGCAGCGCCGGAAGCACTGCCTGGGAACAACTGCAACGAGTAAAATTCTTCATAACATATTGGTTATTAGTTTGCGGGTGCACGGACCAGCGGAGAGGCGGACAAAGTGGTTCCTGGGCCGGTACACGGAGGTTCCCGTATACGGCAGGCAATAGCGGTCAGGCCTGTTCGCCCCGCAGGGTAACAGCCATCAGCAAACGATGCAGCAGGAGAAATCCGGAAAGCGACCGGACCGAAGGGAAGCATCCGGAAGCCGCTGCATTCCATGGGGAAAGCTGCAGCTCAGGAGCTGTTGCAGGTAGGCGTGTTGATCATGGCTATTGGTTTAAGCTTCCTCGGGAGGCGGCTTTATGGAACTGCTTTTTCATAAGGAAAGAAACAAACCCGCGCAGGCGGGTCGATGGAGCAAAGAAGCGGTCGGAAACGGAACCCGGAACAATAAGAGGAAAGAGAAACGTTCTTATGGATAGATCCTTCTTCCCGGGTGGCGGCTATTGCCTTTCCATAGTAAAAGTAAGGTTTTCGATGATGCCGGAACCGCACTTATTTCTTTCGCTTTCAGGGCACCCTCCTTTTTCTCCTACAATTTTCATGCGAGCGGCCCCGACCCGTTCCCCTCCGGGCTTGCCGTCCGCCGCATCCGTTTCCCGGTTCGCCCGTAAAGCCTTATTTTACAGCCGGTTCGCCCATCGCTCATCCTTAAACAACGCCCTGATGGCTCCCTGTTATCTTTTTGTTTACGGCACCCTCCGGAAGGGCTGCGCCAACGACCTCTGCCGGAAGTTCCCCGGCGCCCTGCTTTTGGGCGAAGGCACCGTTCAGGGCTCCCTGTTCGAGCTGGAGGGGCTCCCCTATCCCGGCCTGTTGCTCGACGGGGCCGGGCCGGTAGCCGGGGAGGTTTATGCCGTCGACGGGGAAACCGTGCACCGGCTCGACGAATTCGAAGGCTTTTACCCCGGGCGTTCCGCGGACAGTTATTATTTCCGCAGGGAAGCCGACGTGCAGCTGGAGGGGGGCACCCTGAGGTGTTTCGTGTACGAAACCAATCCCCGCAAGCTGCCCCTGGGCGGGGCCATCGAGCCGGCCGACTGGAAGCGCTATCTCGAACGCCATCCCGCTGTGGCCCGGCGCACCGAAACCTGGCCGGAGGACCTGGCCGGCCTTGACTGAACCATACCGCCGGCGGCACGCTTTTTTTATAACCTGTTGATATTATGGACGGTTCGCCCCGAACCGTCCCTGTCCCCCCTGGAACCTTCCGCCCACCCGAATACGCTTCCCGCTGACCCTGCGGCCCGTACCGCCGGCCCTGCATTGTAAACCCTTCTAAATACGGAAAACCATGCGTCCTGCTACCTTTTTGCTTTGCACTTTGCTGATGGCCGACGGGCTTGCCGCCCAGGAAAAGGCCCCGCCCGGCAAAGGCGATTCTACCATTCCCTACATTCTCAGCATCAAGCGGCGGGTACCCGCCCAGGCCGTCACCGCTGCCGCCACCGTCACCTACCGCGTCACCTTTTCCGAAAAGGTCCGGGGCGTGGACGGCACCGACTTTAATGCCGTGGCGCTCAGCGGCAATGTCCGCGGCACCCTGGCCACGCTGGCGCCGGAGGCGGCCGGCACCCTGGCCACCAACGCCGCCCGGCCGGCCAACGCCGACAGCAGCGTTTACGAGGTGACGGTCCGCGGCCTTGCCGGCAGCGGCCTGCTGCGCCTCGACCTGAAACCCTGGGGCACCGGCATTACCGATGCCGGCGGCAATGCCCTCGGCGGCGGCTTCGGCAACGCCGACACCTACAGCGTCCAGGCCGTGCCCCAAGCGGGCTTCGCTTCCTTCACGCCCAAGGCGCCCGTGCCCATTTCCAGCCATACCGGCGACAAGCCGCAGGCCAAGCTGTGGTTCCATGCCGGCAAGTGGTGGACGGTGCTGGCCACATCCGGCGGCACCCGCATCTTCCGGCTCGAAGGCGACGTGTGGCGGGAAGACCTGAAGCTCTCGCCGGCGGCCAATTCCAAGGCAGACTGCCGGGTGCACGGCAACGTGGTCCACATTCTGCTGTTCCGGAAAAACAGCAAATCCTTCCTGGTATCGGCGGAGTACGACCCGGTTGCCGGCACGTATAAGCACTGGAGCAAGCGGAAAACCGCCGTAACGGTCATTTTCGAGCCCGCCGCCGAAACCGCCACCCTGGCCCTCGACGGCACCGGGCGGATGTGGATCGCCACGGACAACAAGTCGGACGTGAACGTGCGCTGGAGCGATGCGCCCTATTCGTCCTGGAGCCCGCCGCTGATGATCGCCACCGGCACCCGCAGCGACGACATCTGCGCCATTACGCCGCTGCGGGGCAAGATCGGCGTGCTGTGGTCCAACCAGAACACCTGGCAGTTCGGCTTCCGCACCCATGCCGACGGGGCGGCGCCCACCGAATGGTCGGCCGTCGAGCGGCCGGCCTTTCGCTCGGCCATCGATACCGGGTCGGGGATGGCCGAGGACCACGTGAACGTGGTGGCCTCCAAAAACGGCACGCTTTACTGTGCGGTCAAAACGGCCTATGATATCCCCGGCAAGGCCCGCATCGCCCTGCTGGTGCGCCGTCCTTCCGGCAACTGGGAGCCGCTTTATCCGGTTACATCGAATGAGGGCACCCGGCCGATCGTGCTGCTGAATGAAGCGGCGGGCAAGATCAAGGTGGCGTACAGTTCGCTGGAAAGCGGGGGCGATATTCTCTACCGCGAATCGGCGACCAGTCCCATCAGTTTCGGCCCGCCCGTGACGCTGTTCAGCGGCAATTACCTGTATAACTATGTCACCAGCACGCACCAGCCCTACACGTCCGAAGTAGCCCTGATTGCCACCAATCTTACCCTGGGCCAGGCCGTTACCGTCATCGGCACCGACAAGCCGCCCGTAGCTGCCACCACTGCCCCGGCCCTCCCCTCCCCTGCCGCGGAACCGGAAGGTTTTTTAAAAACGGACCTCCAGGTTTCCGCCAACCCCTTCCGGCACTGGACATCCCTGCAATACATCCTGGCGGAGGAAAGCCCCTATACGCTGGCGTTATACGACAGCCGGGGCACGAAGGTGGCCGTATTGAAACAAGGCACGGCCGCTGCCGGCCTGCCGCTGCGCTACACCCTTGATGGCTCCGCCCTTCCCGGCGGCATCTATTATATACGGCTGGAAACGGGCAAAGCGTTCCGGACCCTGAAGCTGGTCCGGGGCCGGTAACAGGCGGGAACCGCATAAAAAAACCCGGGCAGCCGCCCGGGTTTCCACTTCTAAAATTCGATATTTCTATGCCACTTCAGCAACCAGTTGCTGGGCCAGGCGTTCTTCTTTTCGTTGAGCCCTCCAGCCGCTGAACAGCAGGTTGCGGTCCAGCACCGGCTTGGGGTAGAAAAGCGAGGCCACGTAGCCTACGCCGATCACCACGAAGTGGCTGTACACGCCCAGCATGTAGGTGTGGTGGGTAAAATTGTACTTGCCCATGTCCAGCAGCAGGCGCTGGTGGTCGCCCAGGCCGAACTTCGTGGAGGTCAAAAGCGCATAACCCGTAAACAGCACACAGGCGATGATGCCATAGGTAAGGCCCTGCCGGTTGGCACGGGCGCTGAAAAGCCCCAGCAAGAAGATGCCCACAATACCGCCGGAGAAGATGGCGTACAGCTTGAAGATAATGCCCAGCACCCCTTCACTTCCGGTGTACACATACAAACAGCCAATGCCCACGGACAGCAGTCCTGAAAGCACCACCATCCATTTGCCGGCCAGCAGGTATTCCTTGTCGGAGCGGTTGCGGCGCAGCTTTTTGTAATAATCCTCCACGCCTACAGCAGCCAGGGAGTTCAGGTCGGCGCTCAGGCTGCACACGGCGGCGGAGATCATGGCCGACAGGATCAGGCCTACCACGCCTACCGGCAGTTTGGTGAGAATAAAGTAGGGGAACACGCCTTCAGCCTTGGTACCGGCAGGCAGGGAATGTTGTTGGAAGTAAGCAAACAGCGAAGTGCCGATGAACATAAAGATGCACCATACGGGTACGGTCAGCAGGATGCCCATGAGCGACGCCCGGATAGCCGCCTTGTCGGTCTTGGCCGCCAGGTAGCGCTGCACCACTGTCTGGTCGGTACCATACTTCTGCACGGCATAAAACACGCCGTTGATGGCCATCACCACGAAGGTCAGGCGGGTGAAGTCCATATCATAGGGACCAAAGCCGGTGCGGCCGTGGGCTTCGGCAATTTGAAGGATAGTGGTAAGGCCGCCCTCCGTAGAGTACAGCAGCACGCCCAGGCAGATAATGCCGCTGGCAAACAGCATAAATCCCTGGAACACGTCGAGCCAGATCACCGCTTCCATGCCCCCCATCAGGTTGAGCAGGATAATGACCGAACCGATGATGCCGATGATCAGCAGGGTATCGCTGCCGGTCATTTTGCTCAGGGCCACGGCCAGCAGGAAGAACACGGTGCCCATGCCCGAGAATTGCCGCAGCACGAAGCCCAGCGAGCTGTAATAGCGGGCAAAGGTGCCGAAGCGTTTTTCAAAGTATTCGTACGTACTCAGGCCGATCACCTTTCGATAAAGCGGCACGATAAACCAAATGATGAAAATGAGCACCACGGGCACCATCAGTCCCTGTACCAGCAGCAGCCAGTTGGACGAATAGCCCTGGCCGGGATACGCCAGGAAGGTAACGTTGGAGATGAGGGTCGCCAGCAGCGACATGCCGATAGCCCAGGCAGGGATGCGGCCGCTGGAGGCGAAAAAGGCTTTGGTGGACTTTTGCTTTTTGGCAAATCGAAACCCAAAGTAAAGGGTCGCCATCAAAAACAGGAAAATGATGGCATAGTCGAGGAAATGAAGATGGTTCATGGCAATGCGTTGTTAGACTTTTTGAGTTCCTGAGTTTCTGAGTTAGGATGCTACAGGTTCCCGAGTTCACTTGTTGAGGGTGAGGGTTATGGTTTGGGTGTTAGGTTTTATGCGTATCGTTTATCGTTGTTGCTCCTTGCGTATTGAATGTTGGTTATTGAATATTGACTGTTTGTTGTTCTTTGCCCATTGTCTATTGCCCCTTCACAACTCCCTTCGGCCAGTCGTAGCTTCCGGGCTTCAGGGTGATGCAGACGCCGGAGGGGGTGCGCATGCGGATGACGCCGGGAGCCAGCTCCTGCAAGGGAAAAAACCGGGTCAGGCCCAGCTGCCGCAAGATGGCCGAGGCGGTGGCGCCGCCTTCGATCAGCAGTTCGCTGATGGGCGCTTCGGCAAACACCTTTTGCATGGCCAGGGCCATCTTCTGTCGCAGCGAGGCGGCCGAGGCTTCGGCGCCGGTAGCCGTGTCGGGGTCGATGGCCACCAGGGCGGTCTGGTGTTCGTTCAAAAAAGAAAGCACTTCCCTCTTCCAGCGTTCCAGCGGCTCCTGTTCAGGAAAGGGCGCATTGGCCAGCGCAGCGGGCATGTAGCTGACAGGGCCGCCCCTGGCCTTTTCGGCTTTGAGGGCGTTGCGGCTTTTACCGAAAGTGGTGCCGCTGACAAAGAGCGAAGGTTTTTGAAAGGATAGTTGCGGAGGCGCCATGGGCGCTTTATTATTTTCCGCTGGAAGCGACAGCGTTTGCAGCACCGCCGTGAAAAAACCGGAAGCACCCACCAAAAGGGTTTGCCCGTCCACCTTCGCGGCCCAGGCCTGCAGGTCTTCTTCGGTCTGCACCTCGCCCACAATGATGCCGGATGCAGGCAGCGCTTGATCTTTCCTCAACAGGTGAACAGGGGTGTCCTTTGCCCGGAGCATATCCGTTACCCTTGAAGAGCTAACGGGAAATTCGGGATCATGGGCAAAGGAACTCTGGTGAATGGGCTTGCCGTTGAAGTAGTAGATGCCGTCTTTGATGGTGCGGCCCAGGGCGGGATTGGACGGCACGATCAGCGCCCGCTGAAGGCCCAGCACCCGCATTTGGGCGGCCGTTTCGGCCAGCACATGCCCCCGCAGCACCGAGTCGATCTTTTTGAAGATCAAAGCAGGCTGCAGCCGGGCAACGGCTTCGGTCACCTGCACCGTCTCCCTTACGGCTTCTGCCTCCGGGCACGAACGGGTGTCGGTAGCCACCACCAGCAGTTCCGCCTCCGTAGCGGCAGGTACCTGCATGTTGATCTCCACCGGCAGGTGGCGCTTCAGCCCCAGCCCGCCCAGTTCGGCGGCGCCGGTCAGGTCGTCGGCAATTACGACAAGCATCCTTTCAGCGTTTATGAGTTTACAGGTTGTTCGTTCGCCCCCAAATTCCCAATTAACGAATTAACTAATTCCTTATTCCTGAATGGCAGCCGCTGCTTTTACGCGGTTCTTGCTCAGTTGGACGGCCGACTCGATGGCGAGGAGCATGGCGTCGGCGGAGGCGACGCCTTTGCCGGCGATCTCGAAGGCCGTGCCGTGGTCTACCGAAGTGCGGATGATGGGAAGACCCATGGTGATGTTCACGCCTTTGACGCTGTCCATCTGCTTTTTCTGGGCGTTCCAGCGGAAGCCGGTCAGCTTGAAGGGAATATGGCCCTGATCGTGGTACATAGCCACCACACCGCCGTAGGCGCCGGTAGCCGCTTTGGAAAACAGGGTGTCGGCAGGGATCGGACCTTCCACGTCGTAGCCCAGGCGACGGGCTTCTTCCACGGCGGGGAGGATCTCCTCGGCTTCTTCCCAGCCAAAGAGGCCGGAGTCGCCGGCATGCGGGTTCAAGCCGGCGACGCCGATCTTGAGGTTGGCCTCACCCAGCTGCTTCAGGCCGTTGTGCAGCAGCTCGGTCACTTCCACGATGCGGTCCTTCTTCACGGCGTCGCAGGCCTGGCGCAGCGATACGTGGGTAGATACGTGAATGACCTTCAAATTATCTTCCACCAGCAGCATGGCGTACTTGCGGGTGCCGGTGTAGTGGGCGTAAATTTCGGTATGGCCGGCAAAGTGGTGGCCGGCTTCGTTAATGGATTTCTTGTTGATGGGACCCGTAACGGTGGCGTCCACGTCGCCGGCCAGGGCCAGCTCGATGGCGGTGCGTACGGCCTCGAAGGAAGCCTCGCCGGCCATGGCGGAGATCTCGCCCAGCTTCAGCTGCGACAGGTCGGTGATACCCAGGTCGAGCACGTCGCAAACCCCGGGTTCGAACAGGGCGGCCTCCACCTCTTTGATGGCGTTGATGCGGGCAGGCAGCTGCAGCCGTTCGATGATGTCGGCAAACACCACGGCATCGCCCACCAGCAGCGGGCGGCAGATGTCATAGACGCGGTTTTCCAAAAGGGCTTTTACGGCTATTTCCGGGCCGATGCTCGCCGGGTCGCCCATGGTAATGGCGACGATGGGTAGTTGGTTCATGATAGCGAATGCGTTTTTATAGAATGAGGTTGTAGAAATTGTTCTATTGAGTATCAGGCAGGGATAACCGACATTTCTTCTTTGGCGGCCAGCTCGTGCAGGGTGGAGCGCAATTGCCGGCGCTCTTCCGCGCCCAGGGCCTCCAGGGGCGGCATCATGTGGGGACCGCAAAGACCGGCATCCTCCATCAGCACCTTCAGCGCCGCCAGCGAAGCACCCAGCAGGCGGCCCGACTGGTACAGGCTGCCGAAAACGTCGGACAGGCGCTGCAGGCGGAAGGCCTCTTCGCGGTTGCCCAGGCGTACGGCTTCCGCCATGTCGGAATAAATCTGCGGGTACAGGTTACCGGTACTGGGGATCAGGCCGTCGCCGCCGCCGAGCAGGGCATTGGCCGACTGGGCGGCCCAGCCCAGGAAGTGGCTGAAGTCGGACCGGTCCTTCCACAGGCGGAGCGACTCCTGCAGGCGCTCTTCGCTGCGTTCGGAATCCTTGGCGCCCACGATCTTTTCGTGGCGGCTCAATTCGTCGACCACGGCCAGCGGAATGGACATGTGGGTGGTGGCGGGAATGTTGTAGATGATCAGCGGCCCGGGAATGCTTTCGGCCAGCTGCTCAAAATAGCGTTTCATGCCGCTTTCGGACAGGGCATAATACGAAGGAAGGGTAGCCGCTACCACGTCGATGCCGGCATCGAAGCTGCGCTTCGCCAGCTCCACGGACTCTTCGAGGCTGTTGGACGAAATGCCGGCATACAGCACGTCGCCCGGCTGGCGCACCGCCGCGGCCTTTTTGATATAGGCTTCCTTAACGGAAGCGGGAAGCGAGGGGGCTTCTCCGGTAGTGCCCAGGATAAAGGGATGGACACCATGGCGGCGGAAGTTGTGAAACATCCTTTCCACCGCTTCTTCATCCAGCCGGAAATCTTCCGTCAGGGGCGTTACGGCCGGAACCACCACGCCTCCGTATTTTTTTGTTGTATTCATGGCAAAAACAATAAACAATTAGCAATGAGTATTAGGCAATAGGCAATGGACCCTGTAACCTGCAAACAACTCGTAAACTTGTAAAACCGGCTCCCAACTCAGGAACTCAGGAATCTTAGTTTAGAACGCGGCCTCATAAATCGCAACCGCATCCGCATAGGTAACCTCCCGGGGGTTGTTTTTCAGGAGGCGCTGGATTTTGAGGGCGTCGGTGGCCATTTGCGGGATCGCTTCCCGCGGGATGCCTACTTCGCTCAGGCGGGCAGGGATACCGCACTGGCGGATCAGCTCCTGCACCTTTTTGATGCCGTTGCAGGCGGTTTCCCCATCATCGGCGCCGCGGGGGCAACCCAGGGCCACGGCCACGTCGGCATAGCGGCGGGGAGCGGCGGGTACGTTGAACTCCATGACGAAGGGCAGCAGGAGGGCATTGCTCAGCCCATGGGCCAGGTGAAAGGTGCTGCCCAGCGGGTAGGAAAGCGCATGGACGGCCGCGGTATTCACAGGGCCCAGGCAAAAGCCGCCCAGCAGGCTGCCCATAGCCACGGCGGAGCGGGCGTCCTTGTCGGCACCGTTGGCCACCGCCTGCGCCAGGTTGGCGGCGATCAGGCGCATGCCTTCAAAGGCATACATATCGATATAGGGATGGGCGAATTTATTGGTATAAGCCTCCAGGCAGTGCGTCAGCGCATCCAGGCCGGTGGCGGCCGTTACCTGCGGGGGCACGCTGGCCGTCAGCAGGGGATCGACGTACACGATATCCGGCACCAGGAAGGGACTGATGATGCCTTTCTTCTGGTTGTCGGCATTGTCTACCAGGATGGCGTTGGGGGAAGCCTCGCTGCCGGTGCCGGCGGTGGTGGGGACGCAGACCAGCTTTTTGCGGCGGCCTTTCAGCTGGCCGATGCCCACGATCTCCTGCAGGCTCTGGCTGTTTTCGAGTTGGGCGGCCACCAGCTTGGCGGCATCCAGCACGCTGCCGCCGCCAATGCCCACGACCACGTCGGGGTTCAGGGGAGCGGCTTCCTGCATCAGGCCTTCGAAGTCGGCGAAGGTGGGCTCCTGCAGGATGGAGGTATTGAGATGAACGGATTGACCCTGCTGCTCGAGGTTTCGGACCAGCCCTTCGATCTGCGGCAGCAGCGCCGGTACAGTCAGCAGGTAGATGCGGGCACAATCGAGGGCGGCGATTTCGGCCTCCAGGCCGGCAAGCACGCCATTGCCAAAAACCAGTTTCCCGGGAAAATGGATGGATAACAGTTCTGATTTCACGGATGGAGTAGGTTTAAATGAAGCAAAAGAAAAAGGAATGTTTACGTTTATTTGTTTTTCACGCCCCTCTTCTTTCATTTGCCGGATGAAGTTACGGAAAGTTTCGATTTTGCTCCGTTTATTTTAAAAATTCGTAAAAAAAGGAAAGCAAATAAAAGGAAGCAGGATGCAGCGCCCTTTTTCCCGTTCAGGATATCTTAAGGGAGGCCACGCCCCCGCGATGGCGTTGATGGGAGGACGGGCCGCTAGGCGACGCGTTTGATAGGTTACGAGTTTACAGGTTTACAAGTTTACGGGTTGGCGGGAGTTTGGTTCCGTTTTGGATTCCTGATTTTTGAGGGCCATTTTCCCCAACAATTTTGCTTACCCCTCTACCCAGTACGCACCGGAGTTACGATAGCTTGTGCACTCGTGAACTTGTGCACTCGTGAACTACCTCCGTCGGAAAAAAATCAATAAAAAACATAATGTGGCACCGTTTTAGTTTTAAAAAATATTGAAGATCAATTGATAAGGTAACTGTAAACGGAAAAAGTGCGAAGGAATCAATAGATCCGCCCTGGATAACAGGTCCCTGCGACCGAGCGTCCTTTCCTTCCTTCCGGACCAGGCCCCATCAATTTCATCAAGCAGCAGTCGTATTATTTTTTAAACTAAGAGGTTATGTCAGAGAAAAAGCAAAGTGGCCAAAGAGGAGATACTTCTAAACGCGGTTTTGCCTCGATGGACCCCGAAAAGCAACGAGCAATTGCCCGCATGGGCGGACGGGCCGCCCACGAACAGGGAACTGCTCACGAATTCGACTCTAACGAAGCCCGGGAAGCAGGTCGCAAAGGTGGCGAAGCTGTAAGCCGGGATAGAAAGCACATGAGTGAGATCGGCCGCAAAGGGGGCGAACGCTCCCGCAACCGCAGCCGGGAAAATGCCGGGTAACGGCATCGTGTGCCAGGATATGTGCGTGACCGTACCCTGCGTGCAGCCAGCCAGACTGCCCCACAATCAATACCTGTGAAACCCGGTATCCGTTACTCAGCGTACAGCAGTTTGGTTTTGTAAACATGCACGACCGCTACATAAAAAAAGTGCGATGTATCCGTACACATCGCACTTTTTTTATGCCCGGGCGGCCCCTCCCTAACCGCCGCTTTCCCTGCCTTCCAGCCAGCTTTTGAAACTGTTGACCCGGTCGCGGCTCACGATGGCATCCAGGCCGGGAATAGGCTCATGAAGCTCTACAATAAAGCGGTTGTTATAATAGGTGGTGATCTTCCGGATCGCATCGATGTGGATGATCAGCTTGCGGTTGATGCGGAAAAACAAATGCTTGTCCAACATCCGTTCGACCTTCTCCAGGGAATAATCGAGCGGTATTTTCTGATGCGTGCGGGAGTTGGCCCAGGTAATCCCCTCCTCGAAATACACGCTGGTAATATCCCTGGCCTTTACATAGATCAACTGGTTGTTCATCTTCCCCAGGAACCTCGTGTGCTCCCGCCTGAAAAACTCCTCGGCGATCCGCGCCACGTCGATCGCCGGCTGCACCGGCATGCGAAACTGCTCGAACTTTTCCAGGGCACGTTTCAGGTCTTTTATGTCGATAGGCTTCAACAGGTAATCCACACTGTACACCTTAAATGCCTGCAGGGCAAAGTTGTCGTAAGCCGTCGTAAAGATGATCGGGATCCGGATCGCCACCCGGTCAAACAGCTCAAAGCAGTTGCCATCGGACAACTGGATGTCCATAAAGATCAGGTCAGCGGGCGGGTGCCGGTGGCTGAAAAGCGCTATGCCTTCGGCTACCGACGCCACCACCGCGGTTACCTCGATGCCCGGCCGGCATTGGTGCAGCAACTGCACCAGCCGTTCGGCATTCAGCTTTTCGTCCTCAAACACCATTACGTTCATGTCCGTAAATTATGGGAAGTTTTACAATGAAGGTGTCGGGCAGCTCCGTTATTTCGATCCGGCGGTCGCTGGCCAACTCGTAGCGCTTGATGATGTTGTCCAGTCCCACGCCCGTGGAGTCGCTGTGGCTTCGCCGGCGCAAGTCGTTCGCCACGTACAGGGCCCCGCCCTCGCTTTTTATGCTGATATGCAACGGCTTGTCCGTGGAAAAACGGTTGTGCTTCACGGCATTCTCCACCAGCATCTGCAGGGTGGCGGGCGGCACCAGTCCCCTGGTTTTCACCTGCTCGTCGATCCGGAGGTCAAACACGATGCACCCCTCGTGCCGGATACAGATCAAAAACAGGTACGACTCCAGGAACTCCAGCTCCGTTTGAACGAACACCAGGTTCTCGAATTTCTTATCCAGGATGTAGCGGTAGGTCTTAGCCAACTGGGTGATGTACTCCGAGGACAGCTCGGGGCTTTTATACACCAGCTGCGTCAATACGCTCAGTGAGTTGAAAAAGAAATGCGGCTCGATCTGGCTTTTGAGCAGGTCGTATTTGGCCTGGATGTTTTCCCGCATCAGCCGTTCTGCGTTGAGCTGTGCTTCCCGCCAGTTCTTGTAATAAAAAATGATCCCGTTGTAGCCCAGCAGGAGCATGTAAAACAGGAAAAAGCCCGCAATGAGGTCATAGCTGAACGAAGTGAAGCTGGCCCAGGCCTCGTACCGCCGAAAAAGCAGGATGTCGAAGGCGGCATAGCAAAACGAAAAAATGTAGGCGACCAGCGCCCCGTACAAAACCAGGATGCTGCAGAGCAGCAGCACCCGGTAGGGTACGGGCTTGTTGCGCAGCCGGTGCTCCAGCTTTTTGGAAAACCGTTCCGCCACCACCCATGCCGCCAGCCCGAAGGCCACAAATAACAAACTGAACAATTGCCCGCGCAACAGCACCACGCCGATACCCTTGGGAAAGGTCAGGTCAAAGGACTTGAAGACAATGCTGAGCAGGTACAACAGGGCTAGCCGCAACCCATATTTTATTCCTGCGGATTCGTTCATGGGGGACAAAGCTGGCATTAAAACTCGATTTTATAGCTAACATTCGGCACCATCAGGCGCTCCCGGTTCTCATCGACCGTTTGCGTCTTATAGTTGTACCGGTGGCCGTAGTATTCCCGGTAGCCGGTCACGTTCAGCACCTTCAGCGCGAATTCATGGGCCACCCGCTCCCGGTTCACTTTATAGCTCAGCGTCACATGACCCAGCAGCGCAGGCGGCAGCTTTTTGGAAAAGGCCTCCTCTTCCCGGTACACCACCTCCTGCTGCGCAAAGGAACGCTCGTAGTTGACCGGCGTATAGCGGTCGCCGCCCTGGTAGCTGACCCGCAAATTAGCGTTCCACACGTTTTGCCCCCCGCGGCCCGCCATCCATTCCTTGCCCATTAAAAAATTGGACAGGAAATTCCGGTTGAACCTCGTGTTGCGCCAGACGCCGTCGCCGCCGGCATAGCGTGCCTGGAACAGGGAGCCGGTGACCATAAAATAAAACCCTTTCGACATAAATTTCTCCAAGGTAACATCAATGCCGTAATTCTTTCCCCTGCCGGTGCTTTGCAGCGGTTGGTGCAGGAACCAGTCGGCCTGCAGGTTGAGAAACGAATACGTGCTGTCGGCAATAACAGGTACGTGGTACAATTGCTGGAAGTAGGGTTCGGCCCGGACATGAAAGTTGTTGCCGGCATTCCAGTTGTACGAAAGCACCAGGTGGCGGGCCCGCGTGAAGTCCAGGTCCTTGTTCAAAAAAGTGCCGTCGGCGGCCCGGGTAAAGTAATAGTTCAGCAGTTCCAGCCGGCTGTGCAGGCCATACGCCAGCGCCAGCGTATGTTTCGGCGCCACCTGCCACCGGGCGCCCAGCCGCGGCTCGATGCTGCTGCGGCCGTTCCGGGTAAAATACTGCGTATATATGCCCGCCTGCAACAGCCACTTGTCCGACAGCTGGAAAGCGGAATGCGAATAGGCGGACAGCAGGGTGCTGAACCCGTCTTCGTCCGTAAAGGTTTGCAGGGGTCCTGCCGCAGGTTGGGCTTCCTGCAGCAGCATATGATACAGGAGGCCGGTGGCCTGTATGCCCGTTTTATGGGTGTGGCGGGCGCTGAACTTTTTATTGTAGTACGACGACCATACCAAGTTCGTGTTGGTTTTTTGGATCACGTTCTGCGGCAGCAGCTTTTCGCCGCTCCTTCTTTCCGTATGCAGGTCCAGCCCGCTCACGGTGGCCGCCAGGGTGGTTTTCAGAAAACCGTCACGGCCCAGCGAAATTTTATGGCCCAGGCCCAGGGCGCCCATAAACTGCTTTACGTCCTGCCGCTCCTTGTCCTGCCGGTACCTCCATTTTGCCGTATCGGCTTCGGGGCTTTGCCCGGAGCGGTCTTCCAGGCCCAGGCCCCAGAGCGAGAAGGTACCCCCCTTTTTCGTGGGAACATGCAGCTTGAACGACAGGTCCTGGTACCTGGTACCCGCTGCCTCCTCGGGCATCAGGGAAGAGAGCAGCGCGAGTGTGGAATAGCGGTAGTTGAACAGGTAGGAAGACCGGGCGCCCTTTCGAAAGGGGCCCTCGGAGGCCACGTCCACGCCAATGAGGCCCAGCTGCACCGCGCTTTCGGGCCGCTGGTTATTGCCGTTGCGCAATTTCATGTCGAACACGCCCGAAAGCGCATTGCCGTATTCGGCCGGGAAGGCGCCGGTCAAAAAATCGGAATTCCCCAGCACCTGGCTGCTCAACGCGGTCAGGCCACCGCCGCCGAAACCGGTAACGTCGGCAAAGTGGTTCGGGTTCGGGATTTCCACCTCTTCCAGCTTCCATTGCAGGAATTTGGGGGCATTGCCCCGGACGACAATGCCGTTATGGCCCACATTGCTGCCGACCCCCGCAAAGGAGGAGGCCAGCCGGGCAGGATCGTCGAAGCCCCCGGCAAAGCGCCGGGCTTCCTCCACGCTCAGCGTACGGGCGCTGGCAAGGGCCATCTTGTTCAGGGGCACCGCTTTATGGACGGGGGCCGTCACCACCACTTCCTCCATGGGGCGAACGGATTCTTCCAGGACCACTTCCAAAAACGTTTCCTTCACCGCGGATACCACCACTTCCTTGAAGAGGGCCGGCTCATAGCCGGTATGGGACACCTGCACTTCGTAGCGGCCCAGGGGCACGGGTGCCAGCACAAAATTCCCGGCACTGTCCGTGGTCGTGGCCCGGGCGGCAGAAGGCACCAGGACCACGGTGGCGAAGGCCAGCGGTTTGCCGGAGGCGTTATCCTGCACCACGCCCCGGACCGTTCCCGACTGTGCCTCAACGAGGAAGGAGGTGCCTAAGAAAGAAAACAAGAACAAGCAGCTGAACGATAATTTCATTTCCGGTTTGGTTTAATACGGCAAAGCTGCCGGTAACCGGGAACGTGAGAAACAAATGGGGGATAAACCGTAGGGCTTTTGTGCTGAATTGCCCGGAAAAGGGGTTGAATTGTTTGGCGCCGCCGGTGTGCATAAAAATATACAATCACGACCGGTAGTGTGGAAGCTGAAGCATACCATGCCCCCTGCCACCGCCCCGAGAAGGCGGCCGCACCAAAAGAAAAGGATATACATGAAAGATCATGCCCATATATATTTTTCCCGCTCAAAGTATCCCGGCGGGACCGAATCCGGGGAACAAAGTTTCCCACTGGTGAAAAACGGGCATATTTTTCGAAAGCAGGAAAGAGAAAGTGGAAAAGCCCCGCTGCTTTCCAAAAACCTTCCGGCTCAACCTGTTGCCCGCACCGAAAATATTGCCGCCCACCGGGCCGTTTTTACGCCAATTGGCATTGATTTTTTACCCCTATAACCGGACCTTTTTAAATCTAAAACATTTAACAATGGAACAAAACAGAAATCAAAGCGGCCAACAAGGCAATCAAGGCCAAACTGGCGGTCAAGGCGGCAACATGGGACAAGGTGGTAACATGGGCCAACAAGGCAGCAACAGAGGACAAAGTGGTATGGGCGGCCAAACCAGCCAAACAGGCCAAAGTGGATCGCAACAACAAAACGACCAGAGCCGCAGCGATCAAAACCGCGGCAGCAGCAGCGATCAAACTCGCAGTGGAAACAGATAGCGTTAACAGATTGCTTGTCGATTAAATACGCCTGGACGACTCCAGGCGTATTTTTTTTATAGCCCACTTGGGAATTTCGGATGCCGGATTTCGGAACCCTTGTAAGTTGTGGGAGTCTTTCTCCTTTGAAGGGTTCCGAAATCCGGCATCCGAAATAACTGATACCGTCTTTTCCCCTTAAAACGGCCTTATATGCATGGGCATACCCTCCGATGCCCCCAGGGTAAGGGAGGGAACCATCCGGGGCACATAGCCCTCCACGGGCCGCGGCCGCAGGTGCCGCCCCAGCACCGCCAGCACGGCCACCATCTCCCAGAGGGCAAACTGGCTGCCGATACACATCCGCTGGCCGGCGCCAAACGGGATATACGCCCCCTTGGCCGCCTGGCCGCCGCCGGCCGGCAAAAATCGTTCGGGGCGGAATTCGTCGGGCCGGTCCCAGCAGGCGGGATTCCGGTGCAGGGCCACTACGCTGGTCAGGACAACGGCGCCCTTTTTCAGGGGGTAGCCCTCCAGCTCCAGGTCCTCCGCCAGCTGGCGCTGGAGGTGGTAAACCGGCGGGTATAGCCGCAGGGTCTCTTCGATCACGGCCCGGGTGTACACCAGTTGCGGCAGGTGTTCGGGCCGCACCTCGCCGGCCCCCACCACCTGCCGCAGCTCTTCCTGGAACTTCGCCCATACCTCCTCCTGCTGCCACAGGATATACCAGGCCCAGGTAAGGGCATTGGAAGAAGTTTCGAAGCCCGCCAGGAACAGGGTCATCACCTCGTCGCGCAACTGTTCGCGGCTCATCTTTTCGCCTGTTTCCTCGTCCACCGCTTCCAAAAAAGCCTGCAGCAGGTCGTCGCCCGCCGTAGCGCCACGCAGGCGCTCGTCGATGATGCGGTACACCACGGCGTCGAGGCGGCGCCGGTTGCGGAAAAACCGCAGGTGGGCGGCCAGGGGCAAGCCCATGGGATAGCGGGGAAGGGTATAAATGCGGCGGTCGATGAAGGCCAGCGCCTGCTTGACGTCGGGCGGCACGGTGGCCGCCTCGCGGTACAGGTCGATGCCGAACAGTGCCTTGCCGGCGACCCGCAGGGTGAGCTCGCCCATTTCAAAGATCATACGGTGCACTTCTTCGGGGCCGTACCCCTGCCACTGCCGCAACACGTCGGTGCCGCAGTCGAGGAACATTTGCAAAAAACCGCGCAGCTTATCCTTATGAAAGGCCGGGTTCGCCAGCCGCCGCTGCCGTTTCCAGAACGCGCCCTCGCTGGTGACCAGGCCCTGCCCCGTCAGCAGCGACAGGGTCTGAAAAGCCGGCCCCTTGACAAAGCTGTCGGCCCGGCTGACAAATACCTGGCGGACAACGTCGGGGTGGGCGGTGACATACAGGTCCATGCCGATCATGCGCAGGCGGCAGAGGGGCTGGTAGCGCAGGGCGGCCCCGAACAGGTAGCCCATGGGATCACGGGCGATCAACGCCGTATGTCCCCACAACCGGTTTCCGGGAGGAGAAGGAGGAAGGTTCACGAGTTTACGAGTTTACGCGTTTACGAGTAATGAGTTCACCTGTTCACGTGTTCGTCTTGGGGGCCGGGAGCGTTGATTCGTAGGTGCGTATTCCTTGAAGTGTTTCCAACAAAAAAGCACCCAACCTATAAGGGTGGAGTGCTATTTCAATTTAAGCTTTTCTACCAATAGCTGCGCAAAAATTATCGGAGGGGGCTCCTAAGCCGGCACGGGGGGCGGCAGGATCACCACTACGGTACGGCCGTCGTCCTGGACGCTGACGGAGCCGCCGTACAGCTCGGTGCGGTTGCGGATGGTATTGAGCCGCACCTCGTTTTCCGGGATGCGGTCCGGGTCTTCCTTCCCGTCATCACGGATGGAAAGAACGATTTCTTCGGAGGCCGAGATGCCCAGGAACACGTGGCGGACGCCCTCTTTTTTGCGGATGATCTCGAACTGCTCCTCTACGATCCGGTACAGGTTCACGGCCGCTTCGCCCTTGATGTCGTCTGCATTGCCGTGGCATTCCAGGTGGATCCGGAAGGGTTCGCAGCCCGAATACTGGAGGATAAATTCATTCATCAGCCAGCAAAAGCCGGCTTCCTTCAGCGTGGTAGGCGTAATGGCATGCGACAGGTGGCGCGTTTCTTTCACCAGCCGCTGCACCACCTCCTTGCTTTTCTCCAACAACGGCTGGCGCAGGTCGGGCATACCCAGGGCCATGTCGAGGTAGGAATTCAGGGCCGCCAGCGATTGCGCCACGTTCTCGTGGAGCTCGGTACCGATGAACTGCCGTTCCTTTTCCTGCACCAGCAGGGTTTTCTGAACAGTCTTCTTTTCGATTTCCAGCAATTGCCCTGCCCGCTGGCCAATGACCTTGTTCCGGACCCGCAGCTCCAGCATGCGGCTGACCTGGTGCGAGATAATGGTCAGCGCCCGGGTCTGGCCCGCCGACAGCTCGCGCGGCTTGCGGTCCAGCACGCAAACCGTCCCCAGCTTGTTGCCCGCACTGGAAACGATCGGGGCGCCGGCATAAAAGCGCACCTGTTGCTCACCGGTAACCAGGGGATTGTCCGAAAAACGGTCGTCCTTCAGGGCGTCTTCCACCACCATCACCTCGTTTTCCAGGATCGTATGGGCGCAAAAGGCGATGTTGCGGTCGGTTTGCGTAACGGAAAAGCCCTTCCGGGCCTTGAACCACTGGCGGTCCTTGTCCAGGAAGGAGATCAGGGCGGTGGGGCAGCCATAGATATAGGCGGCCAGTTCCGCCAGCTCGTCAAAATCCTTCTCGGCGGGGGTATCGAGGATGTCGTACGACAGCAGGTCGGACAACCGCACCTCCTCATTTAATGGGAAACGTGGTACTTGCATGGGAATTCGGATGGGCCCCAAGGTAACAGCTTCCTGTGAATAATGCATTGATTTCGACGAATTTAACGGATATGAAGGCTAACTCACCGGGAACGCACGTCCACTTTTTTCCCCTCCTCCCGGCCATAAAAAACCGGGAAATACATCATCTCGGCCCGGGCCGGGTTCAGCTGGTAGCGACCGGCATACCGCGGCATCAGCGCCACGGAAAAGGTATAGCGGCCCTTTTCGAGGCGGCTGCAAAAAATGCTCACCTTGTTCTTAAAATGCTCCCGGTGCACTTCGTTGTTGCGGTACGACGGCGTCTTGCCGGCATAGGAGCAGCCGGCGGGAATAGGGAGCTCCACCAGCACATAATCGGCATCACCCGTTACTTCCACTTCTGCCTGCAGGGTCACCGGCTCGCCCGCCCGCAGCGCCTCCACGGGCTCCCCGTCGCGCTCCCAGTACGTCCGGACGGCAAAGCCATTGCCCTCCTTCCGGGGGCGGGGATTCCACAGCTGCTGGTAGGCCGTAAAATAAACCGGCCCGTTGCCGCTGCGGCGGACGGTGAGCTTTTCGCCCGCCGCCACCTCCAGGGCAAAGGGGAACTGCCGGACGGTCCGATTCCGGGCCCCGCCGAGCACCAGGGTGGCCCCCTGTGCCTCGCCGGCTTCGGCCAGCAGGCCCGGAAGGATCGTTTCCAGGATCAGCGACGACTCGTAGGTGTTGCGCCAGTGCCCGTTCTTGCGGGCTTCCAGGAAATACTGCCGCACCCGGCGCAGCTGGGCGTCGTAGCCGCCGGCGGCCTGCAGCAGGCGGTACATCAGCAGGGTCACCTGGACGGAGTTGTCGAACAGGTGATGGTTTTCCTCGCCCCAGTAGAGGTTGCCCATCAGGGTAAGGCGGGCTTTGGCTACCAGGGTATCCAGGGCCACCGGCAGGCCGGCTGCCTGCCGGGCCTCCAGCCAGCGCAGCTTCGTATAGAGCGCCTGGCGGGGGTGCACCCGGGGCAGCGTGTCGAGGTAGGCGGGGTAATCCACCTTGGCAGCCAGGGCCCGCAGCAGCCGCAGGGCCATCAGCCGTTCCTGGGGCGGGTAGCTTTCCAGCCGGAACACCAGGTAGTCGATCGCCGGCTGCTTGTTGAGGCCCGTACGGTAGCCGGCCGCCTCCGCCATCAGGAAGGCCTCGGTCACGTGCAGCGACACCCAGGGTAATGGGTCGCCCGCCCGCCACCAGGCCCAGAGCGGCCCGGAGCGGTTTTGCTCCAGCCGGCCGATCAGCTCCCGGATGTTCTTGTCGCCGGTAAAGGGCTGCTTCAGGTACCCGCATACCTTTTTTTGCAGCAGCAGGGCCTTCAGTTTGGAAGCCAGCTGCTCGTTGCAGCCGTATTCGTAGCGGCGGATGCTTTCCATCTCGTCGAGCAGCACGGGCAGCACCGAGGTTTCGGCATACAGTTTCACGGTGCCCAGCGAGGTATCCATGGATAGGGTGAAGGAGGTATCGCGGTCGAGGGCGGCGAAAAAGCCCCGGGTTTCCCGGGTGCCGGCGGGAAAGACCGGCAGGCGGCGCTCCTCGCCTTCTACATAGCCGTCGTCCTTTTGGATGCGGTAGCGCAGCGCCAGGGAGTCTTCCGTGGCGGCCACTACCGGGAAGGTATCGATCCAGGAATGCTTCAGATCGAGGACGGCTTCCCGGGGCGGCAGGCCGCCGGCCGTAAACGTTCGTTTCACGCGGACGCTGTCGGGCAGGTAATGCAGGACCTTGCCGATCACGGTCATCGAATCGCCGCGGACGGCAAAGGCTGGCAGGGCCAGGCGGGCGCTCAGGGCCTTGAACGAGCGGATGGTGCCTTCGGCAAAGCCGGTGCCCCTTTTGCCGCCCATGGCCAGGGTAAAGGTGCGCCAGCTGGTGATGTCGTCGGGGAAGGTTACCCGGAAAGACGCCCGGCCGGCGGCGTCGGTCCGCAGGGCGGGCTGCCAGTAGGCGTCGTCGCGGAAGTTGCGGCGCAGGCCGGTGGCCGTTCCGGTGCTGTCCTCCGCCGCCAGGGCGGCGGGGGCTTTTTTGGTCGTCACCACCACTACGCCGCCGGCGGCAGCCGCGCCGTAGAGCGCCTGGGCCTGCCGGGGGTCCAGGGTTTTCTTTTCGACAATGGCGGACGGGTCCAGGTCCTCCAGGCGGCCGCTTTAGGGCAGCCCGTCCACGATCACCAGGGGCGGCGGGGTTTCGGCGGAGGCCGCCCCGCGGATAAAGAAATGGGCGCCATTGCCCGGGGCGATACTTACCCCGGCCAGGCGGCCCTCCAGCACCTGGCTGACCGACGCGGTCCTGTCTGCTTTCTTCTGGGTGCCGTTGCCGACCACCACTACTTCTTCCAGGCGCATTTTGGCGGGCAGCAGCCGGATGGAATAGTCATTCGCCGCCGTCACCGGCACCTCCACGGAGGTATAGCCGACAGTGGCAAACACCAGCACGGCCTTGTCCGGCACGTTCAGCCGGAAAAAGCCCGCCGGGTCGGTAGCGGTAGCGGCAAGGACGCGGGTACCCTTTACGGAAACGGTCACGCCCCCCAGCGGCTGGTCGCTTCCCCCCCTTACCCGCCCCGAAACCAGCCGTTTAAACGTGGAGCGGTCCAGGAACCCGTCGTTGAAGCTTTCCTTAATAACGCCCAGGTCGGACGCTTCATAGCCGGCCTCTTTCCGCCGGTCGGTGATGGCGGCGATGCGGGCGCTGACGCTGTCGCGCAGGCGGGGCCGGAGGGTGCCGGTTTCAAAATAGTTCAGCCCGCCGGGCCGCACCCGCAGGCTGTCCAGGATAACGTAATGGCCACCCCGCAGCAGCAGGAACAGGCGGTAGCTGCCCGGCTGCACATAGCCCAGGTCGCGGGCGCCGCCCCGGTAGGCGCGGACAAAATCGGGCTCGTCGTAGCGAAACAGGAACAGCTGGGTAACCATAACCTGCCGGCCGGCCGTATCCCGGCCCACCTCCACCCGCAGCCTGCCGGCACCGGCCGGTTTCAGGTAGGGGTTGTAAAAAAGGTCTTCCGTGGCATTGCGGTGGTCGAGGTGGTCCTGCCACAGGCTGTCCACCTCTGCCTGCGTCAGCACGAAATCGCGGAAGTCGGGGGCCGGCGCGGCCTGCGACAGCCAGGTGCGGAAGGGGAAGGGATCCTTCCATTGCTTTTGCTTCACCAGCCCCTGGGTGATCCGGTAGGTGTAACCGCCCTCCACATCGAACCATTGCTCGAAGCGGTGCTGCACCTTCAGCGCGGCGCTCCTGTTGTCCAGGGGGCCCACCGGCACGGGAGGGGTATAGGCGGCCCGCTGCCGTCCGATGGGCAGGAGGGGAAAAAGCCGGTCGTCCTGCTGCACCCAGGCCAGGTTGCGGCCGTATACCGTTTCCACCAGCAGCAGGTAGCGGCTCCACAGGAGCTGTTCTTCCGGCGTCAATACGCCCGGCATCGGTTGGAGGCGGAGGCGGGGATCGCCGGAAGCGGCATTGACGCTGAGAAAGGTTTTTTGCCCTTTTTCGACCCATACGCTGTCGAGGGTGAGCAGCAGCCCGGGTGTGCGCAGCTTCAGGGTATGGAAGCCGGGGCGCACGGCAAAGCTGTAGCGCTGCTGGTGTTCCGCCCCGCTGAAGAAAATGGGTTTTTCATCGATATACAGCAGGTGAATGGGCAGCAGGTCGCCGTTCCGCACTACGAAGGGCGCCAGCTGGGTAAGGCTGTCCGGGGCCGGCTCGTGGCTGGTGTAGCGGTGGTCGGGGTGCAGGAAGCGGTAATACTCCACGGTATCGAGGCCCAGCTCGCGGCTCCAGCGCTGCCAGGAAAGCGCCCCGGTGGCCTGGAGCGCCCCCTGCTCCGATACCAGGAAAGGGGCGTATTGGGGGCGCAGCGGGGGCTGCTTTCCCAGGTAAGGCAGGGCGGGGCGGCCCGCGCCGGTGAATTTGGCGGTAAAGGCGTAGGCCGTTACATCGGCATCCGCCACGGCTTTTCCACGGGCATCCGTAACCGAAATCTCGATATCGGCCGCCTGGCCGGGAAAAACGGCTTCGGGCGCTTTTACGCCCACGGTCAGCAGCTTATCGCGGAAAGGGATCGCCAGTTCCTGGCTGTGCACGCGGCCGGCAAACAGGTACTGCAGCGAAAGGGAATACGTGGCCTGCCGGCGGGCTTGCCGCACGTACAGCAGCGTATCGCCCTGGCCGCGGAGCAGCGCCTTGCGGCCGGCAAAGATCGTGTACCAGACCGGCAGACGGGCAGGGTTTACCAGTTGCAGGAAGACCGAATCGCGGGTGCGGAAGGTGCGGGCCGATACCAGGCTGCCGGGGGAAGGCAGCCCATAGGCCGCCGACACGCTGTCGGCCCGGACAAAGTAGCGGGCCGCGAAGGGATGCACCGCCAGGCGGGCGGGCAACTGCAGCGGCTGCGCTTCCAGGGTATCGCCTTCCTGCGCCAGGGCATAGACCATAGCAGCGGCAGGCTGCACCCGCCCCCGGGCGATGGCGGTCACCAGCAGGCTGTCCTGCCGCAGTTCGAACGCCAGCCGGCGGGGCAGGTGGCTGAACGCGCCCTGTGCCCTATCGGTCCGGTCCTCGTTATCGGACGTCAGCAGGGTGCAGCGCACCTCGTACGAAAAGGAGGCGGCGGGAAAGATGCTGTCCGGCAGGGCGATCCGCGTTTCCCCTACCGCTTCCAGCGGCTCCGTATGGTCCCAGAGCGTATCGGGGAGGAACAGGCGGGGCGCGCCGAAATCATGCGCCCCGGAAGGGAGCACCAGCACCCGGATGCGGCTGTCGAGCAGCGCCAGCCCGTTTTCATCGGTGGCCGTGGCATAAAGCGCCGCCGGCTCGTGCCGGCTGTGCTCTTTTTTGTCCAGGCGCACCGAAAACGTCGTTGCTTTCAGCGCATAGTCTTCCAGGCGGAATTTGCCCCGCATGACCACCTTCCTTTTCCGGGCGTAGGCCTCCTCGTCATCGGCATCCTCGTTGCGGCCCCGGTCGTATTTATGGCTGCGCGCTTCTTCCAGGGTCAGCAGGTACTCCTCATCCAGGTCCAGGTCGAGGCTGTCGGAAAGAACGAACCGGAAGCTGTAGCCGCCGGCGCGGTAAGGGGCCAGGGTGGCCAGGACCGTGTCGGTGGACAGCCCCCTGCCCGAGAGCCGCAGCAGCAGCTTTTGGTGCAGGCCTTTTCCTTTTTTATTTCCCACGAAGGCTTTCAGGGCCACCGTATCCCCCGGCCGGTATTCCGGCTTGCTGAACACCATAAAGCCGCGGAAACTTTTTTCGTGGGCCGTGGCATAAAAGAATGCCGGCCGGGAACGGTACGGGGCCTTTTTGCGCCACTTGCGCACCGCGTTGGCGGCATATTTCAGCGGAAAGCTGTGCGTTAGCCGGTAGCCCAGGCCCCGGCTGGGGGTATAGCGGTTCTTTTGTTCCGCCACGGGGAACACATACAGGACGCCCTGCCGGTACACCCGGACGGTGCCGGAGGGTTGGGACCGGCGGAGGCGGAAGGTTTGGGTGGGCGCATCAAAGGGTACCCGCCGGTGGCCGAAGTACACCCGGGCATCCGCTACTTCCCGGCCCTGCCGGTCGTACAGCGCCACTGCCAGGTCGTGCCGGTTGTTTACCAGCCGCCATTGCAGGCCGCCGGCCGTATGCAGGCGGTAGTGCAGGCGGTTGTCCACCGCCCGCACCAGCAGGTAGTTGCCGGCAGGCAGCGGCGGCAGGCGGGCGCTGTCGGCCAGCGACGAATCCACCAGGGTATGCAGGTAGCGCTCCCCCGCCTTTTGCATACCGGTACGGTACAACCGAAGTGCTTCGGCCGGGCTGATTTTATAGGCATATTGATAAAGGCTGCCGCGGCGGCTGGCCGACAGGGGACGCTGGGCCAGCAGGGAAAAAGAAAGCAGCAGGAAGAGACAAAGCACGATCGTTCGCATGGCGGTTAGCTTGAAATTTAGCGGGGGAGGACGGGGGCAATTTACGGCTTCCGGCCGGAAACGGGGGCGGCCCTCCCTCATCCGACCATATTGGCACGTTCTTTTATTCTCTACCCAATGCCCTTGGCGCCGCCTTCCCGGGGAAGGCGGAAGAGCCGAAAAAACACAACGACGTGAAGCGAATTCTCGTACCATATAATATCGACTATGATTGTAACAGAAGAGCAAAGGAAGGAAGCGCATGCCTTCTATAAAGAAGCATTGGACCTGTTGTGCGAAAGCGGAACACAGTTTATGATGGGCGGGGCGTTCGCCTTTTTTCAATACACCGGCATCTTCCGCGATACCAAGGACCTGGACGTATTCTGCAAGCCCAGCGAGTACCCGAAGATCCTCAAATTTTTCGCCTCCAAAGGCTACCGCACCGAGCATACCGACTCGCGCTGGCTGGCCAAAGTGTTCAAGGGCGACTACTTCATCGACATCATCTTCAACTCGCCCAACAACATCTGCCGGGTGGACGACACCTGGTACCAGCACGCCACCGACGGCCAGTTCGAAGGCTGCCACCTGAAACTGCTGCCGCCCGAAGAACTGGTGTGGTGCAAGATCTACGTCCAGAACCGCGAACGCTTCGACGGGGCCGACGTGAACCACATCCTGCTGAAATGGGGCAAACACATCGACTGGAAGCGCCTGTTGTTCCGCATGGACCAGCACTGGCACCTGCTGCTGGCGCAACTCATCATCTTCCAGTTCGTCTACCCTGCCGAATACCACGACATCATTCCCAAATGGCTGTTCGACGAGCTGATGGCCCGCGCCAATGAACAGTACGACCTGCCCCCCTCGCAGGAAAAGGTCTGCCGTGGCCCCATCATCGACCAGACGCAGTACAGCGTGGACATCAAGGACTGGGATTATAAAGTAACGACCATTAAAACCGTGTAATGCTTATGGCAGAAGAAACCAAGAAAACCCGGCTGGCCGCCGTGGGTGATATCCACGTCCGGGAATCCGACACCGGCAAATGGACGGCCTTCTTCCGGGAGGTCTCCCGCCAGGCCGACATCCTGCTGATCTGCGGCGATCTGACCGATACCGGCGACGAAGGCGAGGCCCGCGTACTGGCCGAAGAGCTCCGGGCCTGCTCCATACCCGTGGTGGCCGTACTGGGCAACCACGACTACGAAAAAGGACGGCATAAACTCATCCGGCAAATGGTACAGAACGAGCACGTACACATCCTGGACGGCGAGGCGGTGGTGATCGGCAACGTGGGCATTGCCGGCGTCAAAGGCTTCGGCGGCGGTTTTGACAACCACATGCTGTCGATGTTCGGCGAAGGCGCCATGAAGGCGTTTGTACAGGAAGCCGTGGACGAGGCCCTGCACCTCGACCGCGCCCTGGCCCGCATCGACGCCATCAGCCAGGACCTGAAAAAGATCGCCATCATGCACTACGCGCCCATCAAGGCCACGGTGCAGGGCGAGCCGGAAGCCATCTTTCCCTTCCTGGGCTCCTCGCGGCTGGCCGAGCCGCTCAGCCGCCGCCAGGTGGTCGCCGCCTTTCACGGCCATGCCCACGTGGGCGTGCTCGAAGGCGAAACCGCCAACGGCGTCAAGGTGTTCAACGTGGCCATGCACATCCTCCAGAAGGCCGGCTACGAACACCCCTTCTTCCTCTACGAGGTATGACCAATGACTATTGACCAGTGACCGCTTCACTCCAAAAACCCACAACCATGAACGACAACCAACACCTGTGGTGGCAAACCGGCGTCATTTACCAGATCTATCCCCGCTCCTTCCAGGACAGCAACGGCGACGGCGTCGGCGACCTGAAAGGCGTGCTGCGGCGCCTCGACTACCTGCAATGGCTGGGCGTCACCGCCGTTTGGCTTTCTCCCATCTACCCCTCCCCCATGGCCGACTACGGCTACGACATATCGGATTACTGCGGCATCCACCCCCTGTTCGGCAGCATGGACGACTTCGACGAGCTGCTGCAGGAAGTGCACCGCCGCGGCATGAAACTGATTTTGGACCTGGTGCCCAACCATACCTCCGACCAGCACCCCTGGTTCCTGGAATCCCGCTCCTCCCGCGACAACCCCAAGCGCGACTGGTACATCTGGAAAGACCCCAAACCCAACGGCAGCCTGCCCAACAACTGGCTGAGCGTCTTCGGCGGCCCGGCCTGGGAATGGGACGAGCGTACCGGCCAATACTATTACCATGCCTTCCTGAAAGAACAGCCCGACCTGAACTGGCGCAACCCCGAAGTGCAGGAAGCCATGCTGGGCGTGATGCGCTACTGGCTCGACAAAGGCGTGGACGGCTTCCGTGTGGACGTGATGTGGCATATGATCAAGGACGAACAGCTGCGCGACAACCCCGTGAACCCCGAATACCAGCCGCATATGGCTACCTACGAGCAGCTCTACCCGGTCTACTCCACCGACCAGCCGGAAGTGCACGACATCGTCCGGAAAATGAGGACCGTGCTCGACAGCTATCCCGAGCGCATGATGATCGGCGAGATCTACCTGCCCATCCACAAGCTGGTCACGTATTACGGCGTGGACAACTCGGGCGCCCACCTGCCCTTTAACTTCCAGCTGCTGTCCCTGCCCTGGCAGGCCCCGCAGCTTTCGGCCGCCATCGACCTGTACGAAGGCGCCCTTCCCAACGGCGGCTGGCCCAACTGGGTGCTGGGCAACCATGACCAGCCCCGCATCACCAGCCGCGTGGGCATCCAGCAGGCCAAGGTGGCGGCGCTGCTGCTGCTGACCCTCCGCGGCACGCCCACCATCTACTACGGCGAGGAGATCGGCATGCGCGACGTGCCCATCCCCTTCGAGGAAGTGCAGGACCCGCAGGGCCTCAACATGCCCGACAAAAACCTGAGCCGCGACCCGGCCCGCACGCCCATGCAATGGAACAGTGACATCTATGCCGGCTTTTCGGAAACAAAGTCCTGGCTGCGCGTGGACAAGGCCTACAAGCGCCATAACGTGCATGCCCAAAAAGAAAATCCCTTTTCGATGCTGTCGCTCTACCGCCGGCTGATCGCGCTGCGCCAGTCGGAGCCCTCTTTTACGGTCGGCACTTATGCGCCCATCCATGCCGACCAGCAGATGATCTCCTTCTGCCGGCAGGCCCCCGGACGGCCGGCCTACGCGGTCATCCTGAACCTGAGCCACCGCCCCTGCTATTTTACCGCCCGCGACAAGGAAATAAAAGGTACCGTGGTGCTGGCCACCGCCCCCGAACTCGAAGGCACCACCGTCCACAATACCATTAACCTGAGCGGGGACGAAGGAATCATCGTTCGGCTGGACAGCTAGAAAAGTTTACGAGTTTACAAGTTCACGAGTTCACGAGTTGGCTGACGCCAGTAATCAATGAACCACTATAGGAAACCCGCATGTTTTCCATCCAATGAACTTGTGAACTCGTGAACTTGTGAACTCTGGAACTTTTAACTCGTAAACCCGTAAACTCGTGAACTTAGTAACAAGCGCCGGCTCCCACTACAAGAACAATTCCTGCCTTTTTAAAGTCTGGGCGCCGCAGCGCAAGACGATGCAGCTGCACCTGGTGCACCCTTCCGAACAATTGATAGACATGGAGCCCGCGGAGGAGGGCTATTTCCAAATAACGGTGGAAGGCCTGGCGCCCGGCTGCCGGTACTTTTTCCGGCCCGACGGCGAACGCGATTACCCCGACCCCGCCTCCCACTTCCAGCCCGAAGGCGTACACGGCCCCTCCGAAGTGGTGGACCACAGCAGCTTTCCCTGGCAGGACAGCGCCTGGCGCGGCCTGCCCTTCAAGGACCTGGTGCTGTACGAACTGCACGTGGGCACCTTTACCCCCGAGGGCACCTTCGAAGCCATTATTCCCCGCCTCGACAGCCTGCTGGAAACGGGCATCAATGCCATCGAGCTGATGCCGGTGGCCCAGTTCCCCGGCAACCGCAACTGGGGCTACGACGGCGTGTACCCCTACGCGGCGCAGGACTCCTATGGCGGTCCCGAAGGACTGAAAAAACTGGTGGACGCCTGCCACAGCAAAGGCATGGCGGTGTTCCTGGACGTGGTGTACAACCACCAGGGCCCCGAAGGCAACTACCTCAACCAGTTCGGCCCTTATTTTACCCGGCAATACTGCACGCCCTGGGGCGATGCCCTGAACTTCGACGGCGACTGGTCGGACGGGGTGCGCGACTTTTATGCCCACAACCCCCTGCACTGGTTTGCCCGTTACCATATCGACGGCCTGCGCTGCGACGCTATCCATACCGTGTACGACAACGGTGCCGTGCACTTCTGGGAGCTGGTACACGGCCGGGTGCGGGCGCTGGAGCAACAGCTGGGGCGCCGCCTGTACCTGAGCGCCGAAAGCGACCTCAATAGTCCCAAGGTGGTGAAAGACCCGGCCCTGGGAGGCTACGGCTTCGACGCCCAATGGCTCGACGACTTTCACCACGCCCTCTACGTGCTGCTCGACAAGGAAGGAAAGGAACGCTATGCCGATTTCGGCTCGCTGCAGCAGCTGGCCAAGGCGTATACCGACGGCTTCGTGCACAGCGGCGAGTACGTCTCTTTCCGCAAACGGCGCCACGGCACGTCCTCGGCCGGCGTTCCCGGCGACCGCTTCGTGGTGTTCAACCTGAACCACGACCAGGTGGGCAACCGGGTGGGCGGCGAACGGCTGTGCCAACTGATCGACTTCGACGGGGTGAAGCTGGCGGCAGCGGCCCTGTTGCTGGCGCCCTACGTGCCCCTGCTGTTCATGGGCGAGGAGTATGCGGACGAAACACCCTTCTTTTATTTTGTTTCCCATTCCGACGAAGAGCTGATCCGGGCCGTACGCGACGGACGCAAAAAGGAATTCGAAAGCTTTCAATGGAATACCGAGCCGCCGGACCCGCAGGCCGAAAAAACCTTCAACGCCTCCAAAATCCACTGGCAGCAGCGGAAGGAAGGCAAGCATGCCGTGGCGCTTCGCTGGCACCAAAAGCTGATCGGGCTGCGCCGCAGCCAGCCGGTGCTCCGCAATTTCAATAAGAATGATGTGCGGGTGAATGTGCTGGGGCGCCAGGGCTTTGAGTTGCACCGCCAGGCCGAAGGCGGCAGGGAACACCTGTTCTGCCTGTTCAACCTCTCGGCCAAAGAGCTGTCCTATGCCGTGCCGGAAGGTTTTACCGGCTGGACGAGGCTGCTGGATTCGAAGGAAGCGGAATGGACCCTGAACGGGAAAGCAGAAGGATCGTTGCCCCAGGAACTGAAGGGGGGCGAAAACCTGCGGTTATCGCCCTGCAGTGTTGTGGTTTACCAGGCAGTGGCCGAGGAGATAAAACAGGAAAAGTGATCAGCCGTAAGGGTACGGCAGATCACTTTCGGCCCCTCATCAGGGTACGGCAAACGGGCAGTCGGGTCAGGGCATATCCGGGATATCGGGGCAGTTGCCTTCCGGGCAGTCCGGGTCGACGATAACAGAGCCCCGGTGGGAAACCATGTCCGCCAGCCGCGCTTCGGGCCCGCCTACCCGTACGTTATCAAAGTAAAGCACCCGGGAAGAATGGGGAGAAGTGCCGTTGAGGAAGGAGGCTTTGTACAGGCCGATCTTCCATTTGGGGATCTTCAGGTGCATGTTGCGGCCGGCGATGTCATGGATCAACTTTCCATCGCGCCAAACGGTAATGCGGCCGTCGGGACCCTTGGAGTGGATAAAGTGGAACACGAACTCGTGCCATTTGTCCTTTGGTATTTTTTCAAAATTTGCCAGGCTTCCGGCGCCGGTAAACGAAGGGGTGAACAGGTCGTATTTCTTTAAGTGGGTCGATCCCTCGGGGGGAGTGACCTCCAGGAACGCACGGTCGCCGCGGGTACGGAGGGTGGTCTCGTCGCTGCCATCTTCGAACCACTGGTTGATGCAATCCCGGGTATCATCGGGCTCGAAGCCCTGGGAAGGAAAGTAGATAGCAAAGGAATACCAGGCGCTCCGGCTGAAGCCGGGGAATTCGTCGCCCCGGATCACGGTTACCTCGGAACGGATTCTTTTGGCAGAACCCACCAGGGGCTGGTCTTTCCGGATCTCGAAACGTACCGACTTTTCGCCCCGGAAAGCAGGATTGCAGAAGGAATAGGTCCACTTTGTTTTGCAATTTTCCGCGATGACGTTCGAAAAAGGCCGGTGCCCTTCCATGGTTTCTTCCAGCAACAGGCGGGGATTGGACGGCAGGTGGGCCCGGGAAGCCGGAACAACGTCCTTGTCGTTGCTGACGGCAGATGGATTTTGGAGGTCTGTTTTGCTACAGCAGGTTAACGAAGCCGCACAAAGGACGGACAGGAACATGCATTTTCCTTTCGAAAGGAAGTTTCCTTGCATTTTCATATGGATTGATTTAAAGGTTACAGGTTCATGGATAGTTGGAGTAGACGTAAAAGGTACCTGCCGGCCTGTGGAAAGAGCAGGCAGGGGGGCGCACCGCCAGGCTAAAGCCCGGGTGCACGGGGAACAGCACGTTCCTGCAGGACAGGTGCCTGCCGGTCCCGGGTGGTACCCGGTTTACCGGCGCCGCCGTCGAAAGGATATGCTGCTATCCCGGCATCGTCACTACAAGAAACCGCCGGTGTGGAAATGGCCTGCTATCTTTTTTCCTGGGGAAACTCCATAGAACGCAAAAAGGAATCAGCATGTTCATGGGGGATAATGCGGGAAGAATGGGCAGGATGCGCCCGGTACGGGGGATTTCTGGTTTCATGATGAACAGATTTAAGGCATACGCCTGCTTTACATTGGGTGCTGCGATTGCGATGGGTGCTCTAAGCGTGGTGGAGAGGTAGCCTCAAATGTAAGTTGCAAGGACCATGCGAAATTCTGGCAGGACAAAGGACCGGTGGGATACGGGAGATGGCATCTTGGGGCAGGATCCACCGGTTCTCCCTGAGGAATCCGCTATAAAAACAGGCTAACGGCCACTCATTTTCAACCAGTTACAAAGGGACCAATATTGTTTAGACCTGCTGCCGGGCACGCTGCTACAGCCGAAAAACTGTGGAAATCTTATCGCAGTTACCGTTTATTGTTCCAACTCCGGCGCGGGCCGCCGCTTCCGGATCGGTTTATCCACAACCATTTACCGGCAGCAGGGGACCTGCTCCATTTACCGGTCAGTATATTTCGACGCAGCACCTGTTACTATTTGAAGTATTTTTTAAAGGAGGGCGCAGGAATAGCGGCTCCTTTAAAGAAAAAAACTACAAAGGCCGCGGGGACTTTTGTAGTTATTCTGTTTAGGGGCGACATTCCCCGGAACCGGCGGCCTTATTCAAGCTGAGCCATATATGCCTGTTGTTTATTGCCTAATGCTCGGGGAAGGAATTGCCATAAATGTCGTTGTTCCGTATGGGGGTATCCGGGGTGCCTTCTTCCGGGCGGGTGCCCGGCTCGGGCCGGTGCGGGTAAGACCGGCCGGCCTGCTGGGAAGAGGTGACCATAATATCCGGCAGCCCGGTCATGCCGGGTTGGGTGGAACCATGGTCGCGGTCTTCCGCCGAACGGTTACCGTATTCGTTTCTTTTTTCGTCCATAACGATGTATTTATTGGTTACGGAAGATTAGCGTAAAAAAGGGTGCCAGTCCTGCAAAGCCGCTGGCATATTTTTTAGGCCGAGGAGATTATAGCTACGATGCTAAAAACCTGCACATATGAAAAGCAGCCTGGGTGAGATCGCCCGCAACAAAGAAGCATGGTCGCCCGTGCCCCGGGTGGTAACGCCGGGCGCCAGCCCGGGCGAAGCGCCCTCCGATGCGCTCATCCTTTTCGACGGTGAAAACGGGGCCGAATGGGTATCGGCCGACCACCCGGACCAGCCGGCGCAGTGGAAGGTGGAGGATGGCCTGCTGACCGTGGACAAAAAAGCCGGCAACATCCAAACCCGGCGCTCCTTTACCGACTTCCAGCTGCACCTCGAATGGAGCGTACCCGTAACCATCACCGGTACCGGCCAGCAGCGGGGCAACAGCGGCCTGTTCCTGGGTTCCACGGGTCCCGACAACGCCGGCTACGAGATCCAGATCCTCGACTCCTTCAACAACCCCACCTACGTCAACGGCATGGCGGGCAGCCTGTACAAGCAGGCCATTCCGCTGGTCAACCCTTCCCACCCGCCCGGCGACTGGCAGGTGTACGACGTGATCTGGACCGCCCCCCGCTTTGGCCCCGACGGCCTCCTTTCCAACCCGGCCCGGGTGACGCTGTTGTACAACGGGGTACTGGTATTGTACCATGCAGAGGTGCAGGGCGAAACCTCCCTGCCCTACCCTGTTTATCAAAAGCACGGCCCGCTTCCCATCATGCTGCAGGCGCACAAAGACCCCAGCGAACCCATCAGCTTTCGCAATATCTGGATCCGGGAATTGTAGGGATGGGTTAATTGGGATATTGGTCAATTGGGGTATTAGGGTAGGACTATTGGGCGGTGTAATTCCGGCCTTCTTATTGCCTTATTTCTCCTTACATAAAACACCTTGCATATGGAACGAAACGAACGCGACAGCAACCTGGGCAGGGCCCCGGACCAACCGGGCACACTGGCCAACCGCGAAAGCACCGGCGCGGAAAGAGACTACAACCCGGGCGGCTTTGCCCGGGTGGGCAATACCGGCGGCTCGCCCGATGACTCGGGCGGATTCGACAAAAACCGGCGCGATAATGAGCAGGAATACCACAGCCGCATTGCCCGCAACGACAACCCCGAAGAAAACCCGGTGCGCGAAGACCCGGATTATAAACAGCGCAGCAGCCGCGACCCGCTGAATACGGGGGATTAAGGTGGAGGAAGTCGGGCTTTTTGCCTTACTTTTCCACCATGTGGAATTATTGGATCCTGCTCCTGGTATTGGGAGGAGGCATGTACGGCAGCGTAAAAGCCCGCAAGCTCACGCCTGCGGCAGCCCTTGCCGGCGGCGTTGCCGGCTTTTTGGTGTTCCTGGGCGCCGGCTTTACCGGTATCGCCCAGATGGCCACGTTTTTCCTGCTGGGTACCAGCGCTTCCTCGGTGGGCCTGGCCAATAAGGTACGCCTCGGCCTGGCCGAGGCCAACAAGGGCCAGCGCCAGGCGGGCCAGGTGCTGGCCAATGCCGGCCTGCCCGCTCTGCTGGGACTGCTGGCGGTGCTGCTCCCCCAACAGGCAGCCCTCTTCCGGCTACTGGTCGCCGCCGCCTTTGCCTCGGCCTGCGCCGACACCCTTTCCTCCGAACTGGGCAACGTGTACGGGCGCCGGTTCTACAACATCCTGACCTTCAAACGGGAAAGCCGCGGTCCCGATGGCGTCATCAGCCTCGAGGGCACCCTTTGCGGCGTGGCGGGAAGTGCGGTCATCGCCCTGATCTATGCGCTGGGCTTCGGCTGGCATGCGGGCGTGCTGTGGATCGTCCTTGCCGGCACGGCGGGCAACCTGGCCGACTCCCTGCTGGGCGCCGCCCTGGAACGCAAAGGGGTGCTGGGCAACGATACCGTTAATTTATTAAACACCCTCACCGGCGCCCTTGCCGGCTGGGGATTGTGGTGGGTGTTTGCGTAGGCCTCCCCCTGGCCCCTCCCGCTAAGGCGGGACAGGTGCTCCATGTGGAGCGGGGCCGGAGGTGAGGCCTGCCGGGGGTGAGGCGCTACCTCAGGCTCAGCAAAAAGCCGATGGTGAAGTTGGCATCCCAGTCAAATACAAAAGTGTCGCAATGGGTGGCATCGGCAATGGATTTATAGATGTTCAGGCCCGCCCCCATTTTCTTGTCTTCCGCTTTATAGTCGGCGGGAACGTGGAGCACGGTATAGCGTTCTTCGCCCTGGCGGTGCTGGTTGGCCAGGGTGTAAGGCACGCCACCGAGGATAAAGCACACGTTCCGCTTGCCCTCGGGCACCTTGGAAGCCTGCGCCTTCACCTGGCGGCCTACCTCTTCATCCGACAGGTTGTGTTCGTAGTACTTGGCGCCGGGGGCCTCCAGCGACTTCAGGGTGCCGCCCTCCTCCCAGGAGATCTTGGTATTGCCCGAGCCGATATCCACTAAAAACGAATTGTCCTGGAACGAAGGCGGCAGGGTAGCCTTCAGGGCATACTTGCCTTCCTGTTCGGCGGTCACGAGGTTCACCACGTAGCCCATTTTTTTCAGCTCGTTGGCAATGGAAGCCGTCTTCGGCTCCTTCTGGGCGCCGGAAGAGATCACGAAGTGCATGTTGTTCTTGTTCACGCCCTTGTCGAACATGCCCGCCAGGTATTTTTTCAGGCCGGCGCGGATGTCGTCGGTAGTGGCCAGCCCTTCATAGGCCAGCGACCGGCCGAAATCCTTCGACACGATCTCCCAGCGTTTTTCCTTGTCCATATTGATCACAAAGGAGTTGAAGCCGGTGGCACCCACTTCCACCACGCCTTTCAGCTCGCCGTTCACCGGCTTTTCGGGCGTATAGTTGAAGTCGCGGCGTTCGGCGGGGGCGGTAGCGGAGCCGGAAGGGCGGCCCTGTTCGTCAGCGGTAGTTTTCGGCTCCTTGTCGGCGGTAGTCCATTCCGTGTTGGGAAGCGTGGCCTTGTCGTCGGCTTTGTTCTGGTCCAGTCGTGGCTTGATCAGGAAAAAAGCACCCACTCCCAACAGGAGCAGGATCGCCAGTTTTCCTCCGGGCTTTAATCTCATTTTATTCTGTTTTGTTTGATGAAATGACTATTGATGAAGTACAAATGTCTATCGACCATTGCCTATTGCTTATTGCTTATTGTCCTTGCTTATTGAACAGGTCGAGGTATTTGTTGCCGCTGTTGGCTTTGTCGCTGTCGTCGATCTGGGCGGCAGAGGACTGGATGGAGTCGGCATAGCTGAAGGTCTTGTCTACGTCCAGCCGGGTGGCGGTTTGGGCGGCGATGGACACCTTGGCGGCATCCTTCAGGTCCTGAGCGTTCATAGCCTGCGAGGTGATCTGGATGGCCGACTTGATGCCGCCGATCTTGGCCGCCACGTCCTGGCGGATCTTTTGGATGGCCTTGTCGGCATCGGTATTCAGGTCGGTATTGCCGGTAAAGGCTTTCATGGCCTTGGCCATGGTGGCCGAAGCGGTGGTGACGGCGTCGTACTTGGCCTTCTGGATCTTTACGGTATTCTTCGAATTCATCAGGGCCACCCCCGACTTGCGGTAGGCTTTGTCGGCAAACACCACCAGGTTCTTCACGTCGTTGGCCACGGGCTTCACGGCGTCGATAAAGTCCTTGGCGTTGCTGAAGTTGGTAGCCGAGGTTTCCAGCGCCAGCTGCGTATCAAAGTCGTCGGGCTGCTTTTCCAGGCGGGTTTTGCACAGCTTTACTTCCTCCTGCGCCAGCCGCAGGTTCCGTTCGTTCTCCTCCAGCTGCAGCTGCAGCGAGGCGGCCTGGGCCTTCAGCTTCTCGCCATGGATGCGCAGTTGCTCGCGGTCCTTTTCAGCTTCCTCGATCTGCAGGTTAAGGATGTTCCAGGGGTTCATTTCAATGGCCCAGCCCAACACGCCCTGGGCCAGCGCCTCGGAAAAATACCGCATGCCCCGCCAGAACTTCGGGTTGGTGAGGATCATCAGCAGCACGATGGCCACGGCAATGCCCACGACCAGCTGGATCGTGCCCCACACAACGCTCAAAAGAAAGGGCAGCACATAAATGTAAAACAGCACGGCCAGCCCGCCCAGGATGATTAACGTCATGACGGTGCCCCAGGTCTTTTTCGCATCCCACTGCGGAAGCTCGAAATTCGATCGGGTTACTTGGTTGTCCATTTTATTTTGTTTTATTTTTTTAATCAGGCCGAACAGGATCAAATGCGGTTAAGCATAACCGGCACATAAGGGTTGCGGCTAAAAATATTGCTCGATCTTTTGCAGCTCGGAGCGCAGCTCATGGAGCTTGTTCTCCCCGGCCTGCACGAAGGAAGCCCTTTTGGCGGTCAGTTCTTCCTTTTGTTGCAGCATGCCGGTGGAAAGCTGCTTCATTTCTTCGTGGAGGGCGGCGATGCGTTCCTGCAGTTGCTGCACTTCCGCCGCTTTCTGCTGCAACAGCCGTTCCTTTTCCTCCACTTCCGTCGTGTATTGCTGCGAAAAGGCACGCTCAAATCCCTTTACATCCTGCTCCACGATCTTGATGTATTCATGGGCCGTGGCAATCAGCCGGCCTTTGGTCAGCCCCGTTCGCTTCAATACGTTGAAGGCCGTACGGTAGCGGGTGGCTTCATCGGTGATGGCCTCCACATCCGCCTTGCTGTCGAGGAATTCCTTGAAGTCGGTTCCTTCGAACAGGGGGTTGGTACGGTTGGCGGCCTCCAGCAGGTCGTCGAAATATTTTTCAAAAGCGGTGGGGTCGGCCGGAGGCGGCGGTGCGCCGGCCGGTACGGTTGCCGGCGCTGCAGCCGGTACGGGCGCCGGCGTACGGGCTGCGGGGGCGGCTTTTACGGGCCGTGGCGGCGGAACGGCTCCGCTTTCCTTCACGGGCTCCTCTTTTTTCGTTTCATCAAACTCCACGAAGGGGCGCAGCAGGTTTTTCAGAAAACTCATACGTTGCGTTTATATGGAATTAAAGTTAGCTTTTAAAAGGAAATGAACGGAACAGATTCAGGACCGGCTCAGGACCGGGAAAAAGGGTTGGCGCAACTCTTGAACGGAAAAAGAAAACCATTACCTTAAAAGAACAAGGAAACAGGTGCACCCATGAACTTGTGAAGCCGAGAACTCGTGAACTTGTAAACTCTCTTTAACTTACAACATGCATACGCCCTTCGCCGCCCTTCCCTCGTTGCTCGACAACGACTTTTACAAGTTCACGATGCAGCAGTGCGTGCTCCGGCAGTTTCCCCGGGCCAAAGCCCGCTATGCCTTTATCAACCGGGGGGGGCATGCCTTTCCGGAAGGCTTTGCCGATGCGCTGCGCGAATCCGTGAATGTGATGTCGGGACTTAAACTCAGCAAGGAAGAAAAAACCTTCCTGGCCGTTACCTGCCCCTATTTGGATCCGGTATACCTGGATTTTTTGCAGGGCTATTGCTACAACCCCGACGAAGTGCAGATCCACCAGGAGGGCGCCTCCCTGTCGGTGGCCGTCGAGGGGCTCTGGTACCGCACCATTCTTTGGGAAGTGCCGCTGCTCTGCCTCATCTCGGAAAATTTTTACCGCATGACCGGCAACGACCGCCTGCCGGACGAAGACATTGTCGCCACCACCCGCCGGAAAATGGACCACTACAATGCCCTGGGCGTTACTATTGCCGAGTTCGGCACCCGCCGCCGCCATTCCCTGGCCGTGCACCGCCTGGTAGTGGATACTTTGAAAAAGCACGGCGCCCCGGGCTTTGTGGGCACCAGCAACGTGTACCTGGCCATGACTTACCAAACCCGTCCCATCGGCACCCATGCCCATGAGTGGTTTATGTTCCATGCCGCCCGCTACGGCTTCAAAATGGCCAACGCCCTGGCCCTGGAACACTGGGTGGACGTCTTTCGCGGCGACCTGGGCATTGCGCTTTCGGACACCTACACTTCCCGGGTGTTCTTTGAGCAGTTCGATAAAAAATTCGCCAAGCTCTTCGACGGCGTGCGCCACGACAGCGGCGACGCGTTGGAATTCGCCCATCAGGCTATTTCCCATTACCAAAAACTGGGCATCGACCCGCTTTCCAAGACCATCATCTTTTCCGACTCCCTGAACTACGAACGGGTGCAGCGCATTACCGACTTCTGCCGGGGCAGGATCGGCTTTTCGTTTGGCATCGGCACCAACTTCACCAACGACGTCGGCCAGCTCCCCATGAACATCGTCATGAAAATGACCGAAGCCTGCCCCGAAGGCGATCAATGGGTCCCGGTAGTCAAGCTCTCCGACGAACCCAACAAGCACACCGGCGATCCCCGGACGATTGAACTGGCGAAAGCCGTTTGGGGGCTTTAGGAAGTTTACGAGTTCCTGAGATTCTAAGTTCCTGAGTTGGCGTAACTCGGAAAAGTAACTATTGTGTTTAGTGAAAGGAGGAATAACCTTCTTAAACCGGCACAAACTTTTCCTACTTAGAACTTTAGGAACTTAGGAACTCTAACCCGTAAACCCGTAAACTCAAAAAAGCATGCATTTACACAATTGCCTTCGCAACATTTTGCAGCAGCTGACGGAGGTGCTGGAGCGACTGACGGATGAGCAATACACCCGTCCCTGCGCTACTCTTTCCGGTGCCACCGTCGGCCAGCACCTGCGGCATATTATTGATGAGTTCGGCTGCCTGGAGCGGGGCTATGCCTCCGGGCGGGTGAACTACGAAGCCCGGCAGCGGGACGGGCGCATCGGGCAGGACCGCCATTTCGCCTTCAATTTGCTGGCAAACATCTACGAGGAACTCGACAAGCCGGATAAAAACCTGACCTTGGAGGTCAATTACGACGCGTACAGCGACGAAGTGGTGCAGATCGACACCAATTACCACCGCGAATTGCTGTACAACCTCGAACATACCATACATCATATGGCCCTGATGAAAGTGGGGCTGAACGAACTGGGGGCCCCGCAACTGCCCGAAGGTTTTGGCGTGGCCCCCGCAACCCTGAAATTTAGAAAAGCATGTGCACCGTAAGTTTTGTTCCTGTCAATGGTAAAATATTCCTCACCTCCAACCGGGATGAACAGGCCGGGCGCCAGCCGGCTCTCCGTCCCACGACCTTTTCCACGGCTGCAGGCGACCGGGTATTTCCCAAAGACCCCGATGCCGGCGGCACCTGGATCACCCTGTGCAGCAACGGCAACGCCGGCGTACTGCTGAACGGCGCTTTTGAAAAGCACCGCCGCCGGCCGGCTTATCAAAAGAGCCGGGGCCTCGTACTGCTGGAAATCCTGAACGGCGACCGGCCCGTACATAATTTCTCGAATATCTCCCTCGAAGGCGTGGAGCCGTTTACCCTGGTGCTGTGGCAGAAAGGCGAGCTGTACGAATGCCGCTGGGACGAGCACGGCCAAAAGCACTGCCGCCGGCTGCCGGCCGACCGGGCCCACATCTGGTCGTCTTCCACCCTGTACGATGAAGGGGTGCGGGCCAAGCGGGAACAATGGTTCCGCCGGTGGCTGCAGCAACAGGAAGCGCCTACCCAAACTGATGTTCTGGACTTTCACCGCTTTGGCGGCGAGGGCGACGAACGCAACGACCTGTACATGAACCGCGACGGCCAGGTGTACACCGTCAGCATTACCTCTCTGGAACTGGGCGGCAATAGCGGGCGCATGCATTATACCGACCTGCGTACGGAATTGCAATCGCTGCACCATCTTTCCTTTGAAGAAACAGGACCTTTCTGCTCCAATTAAAGCAATGCAAACGCTTTCTACTTTTTTCATAAAACACAAATGCCGGCGATAATCCCGGCATTTGTGTTTTATGATTCCTGTGCTACTTAAAATTTCAGGATGGCGACCGTCCCGCGAATCTTCCCATGCCGCAGTTCGAGGGTATACGTACCGGCCGGAAGCCCTTGCACCGCTATGCGGGTAGAGGTGGTGCCGGGCGCCACTTTATAGGTGGCCAACCGCAGTCCGCCGGGATGGTACACCGACAGGATCGCTTCATCAGCAAACTGCGGGTGGCTGACTGAAATCTGGCTGACGCCGGCATCTACCGGGTTGGGAGCGGCAGAAAAGCTTAGGGGAAAGGCAACAACACGGGTTTCCGCTTTGGCAGCCACGTCCACTCGCCGGGTGGTAACGTTGCCGGAAATTGTAGTGTTGCCGGCCACTTTCAACATATCCGGATAAGTTCCGGCACTGGCTAATGTAAACGTATGGGTTGACGCCCCGGCTGAAGAAGCATTGAGCCGGGCATATACATGGGTATGTAATATGCCATTTACCGGGTGCAGCGTTAGTGTGCTGCTCCAGGTAGTAGCAGTAGCATCCAGTGCCAGTTGAACCCCGGAAGTTACCGAAAGCGTTACCGGGCCCGTGAGGCCTGACCCAGTGATGGCAGCCCGTTGGGGCGCTGAAGGCGTACCCAGGACTTGAGAAAAACTGCCGGAGAAAACACCCAGGGAAAGAATAGGTTGGTCAATAGTAGCCATGCCGTTAGCATTGCCCAACCGGTAGGGAAAACCGGTTTCATTTTTCTGTGCCCTGAGGGCATTTGCCGACAGAAGCAAAAGCAGGAAAAAGTAAAGTTTTGAATTCACCGTTCGTTTTTTCATCCGGGTAGGATGATGCGCTGCAAAAGAAGGCGGGGGAAGAAGGTTACGGATCGAATTGCTCATAAATCAGTTTTTATCTGCCCGGCAAAGCGAATCATTTCAGCATTCCGAACGCAGCTGAATATCCGGTTCCTTGGCGATGCAGTGGTATTGGTTTAAATTGGCAAGAAAAATCAGCGCAAAAGTAACTGAATATTTAGAAAGCAGCTCAACTAAACAACCAAACCTACTCATCTATCACTTAAAATAAACATTAATAAAATAACGCACCCGGACCCTTCCGATCGGCCAAAAGATAAAAACCGGGCTCCTGCTCTGCCATATTACTGGCAAGGTCTTGGATAAAGGAAATCCCGAACCAGCTTCAGAACCAGCATGAAGGAACGGTTACACTTAAATTCTGCTAGTATGAAAAAGCTTTTCCTGGTGGCCTCCATTGCCTGCCTGGCCGCCTGCAACAACACCGGCGATACCGCCGCCGATACCAAAGATTCCCTGGACTCCGTGGCCGGGGAACGGAAAGACGTCATCGACTCCACCGTGGACATGCGCATGGATTCCCTGGACTCCGCCTCAGAAGTGAAAAAGGATATGATCGACTCCACCACTGAAGCCAAAAAGGACCGCATTGACCGGCAAGATTCCATAAACAGGGCTGAAAGAAATAAGCGATAAGGTATAGCCTGCGCACGTCTTCTTTAGCGCATGACCCCGTACCCCGGAATTGTATTCCGGGATAGGTGGTCATGCGCTAAAGAAACACAGATCGGCACTACTGTCGAGAAAAAGTGTGATAATAATTATTATAGTAATACAACTAAACAAACCCTATTTTTTAAAAATCTAAAAACAAACCCATCAATAAATAAAATCTTTGCCTACATTTAGCCGCATCCACACCAATACCCTCAAACAAATCCTTACATGATGACAAAAATTGAAATGACCGAAGCGATCATGGTGGCAAAGGCAAAGAAAGGAATCAAATGGAGCGAGCTGGCCCACATCGCCGGGCTGTCGGAAGTGTTTACCACCTCGGCCTGCCTGGGACAGAACACCCTGCCCAAAACCGAAGCGGAAAAACTGGGCGCCGCCCTCGACCTGCCCGCCGAAGCCGTGGCCGCCCTGCAAGTGTACCCCACCAAAGGCTCCGGGCCCCAGATCCCTACCGACCCGCTGCTCTACCGCTTCTTCGAGATCTGCTTTGTTTACGGCCCCACCCTCAAAGAAGTCATCCAGGAAAAATGCGGCGACGGCATCATGAGCGCCATCGACTTTACGATGCACATCGATAAAATTGAAGACCCGAAAGGCGACCGCGTACAGGTGACCATGAACGGAAAATTTTTGCCTTATAAAAAATGGTGATCCGCAGCCGGGAAGCCAGGAAAGGATCTTCCAGGCCTCCCGGTTTTCCCCACTTCCCCACTTCAATCCCCCTCTTTTCCAGCTTTCCTTCCTCATCTGTCGGCTTTCTATTAGCGAAAAAATTAAGGCTTGGAATTTGCAACCGTTCCACAGCCCATCTTTTTTCCCATGGAACAAGAAGCCAAGAAACCCCGTGAGGTCAGGAAACCGAACGTTGCCGGGAAGGTCGCCCGTGTGTTGTTGAAAGTCGTCCTCTTCCTGCTGCTGTTTGTCGTCATCGTCTTTCTGCTGGTGCTGACGCCGCCGGTGCAGCGGTTCCTGACCGCCAAGGCGGAAACTTTTTTGCAGAACAAACTCAAAACCCGCGTCGAGATCGGCAGCGTCACCTTCGGCCTGTCCGGCCGCGTCAAACTCAACGACATCTACATCGAAGACCAGACAAAGGATACCCTGCTGTCGGGCGGCACCATCAAGGCCAACGTCACCCTGATGAAGCTGTTTGACAACGAAGTGGAGGTGAAAGACGTGGAACTGAAGGATATAACGGCCAAGATCAAACGCGTGCTGCCGGACACGGCCTTTAACTTCCAGTTCATCGCCGACGCCTTCATGACCGAAAACACCAAAAGCCCCGACACGGCCCAGACCGCACCGCTGAAACTAAGCGTCAACAGCATCGACCTCTCCAACATCCGCCTGCTGTTCCGCGACGTGATCACCGGCAACGACATGACCGCCCATATCGGCGGCCTGGTGGCCCGAATCGACTCCCTCAACCCCTACCAACCCAGCTTCGGCCTGCGCTCGCTTTCCGTAAACGGCCTCACCGCCCGCATCAAGCAAACGAAACCCCTGCTGGAACCCGACGCCCCCTCCGAGGACGTGGCCGAAGCGGTGCAACCCATCACCGCAAAACTGGCCATCGGCGATATCGACCTGAACAAGATTGACCTGCAGTACGCCAACGACGTGTCGGCCTTCTACACCAACCTGGTAGTAGGCAAGCTCCACACCACGGGCAAGAACTTCGACCTGCAAAACAACGTGGTGCAGCTCGAAGACCTGGTGTTGAACAACACCACCGCCGACATCCGCCTGGGCAAAAAACCCGGCGCCCAGGTGGTGAAAAAAGAGATCCAACAGGAAGTGGAAGCCCAGAAACAAGCCTTCTGGCGCATCCGCGTGGACGACATCAAACTGAATAACAACAACATCAAATTCGACGACGACAACCAGCCCCGCCTGGCCTACGGCATGGACTACGCCCACCTCGACGCCGACAGCCTCACCCTGCATATGCAGGACTTCGTCATGAACACCGATTCCATCGGCGGCCAGATCACCCGCGGCTTTATGCGCGAGAAAAGCGGCTTTAAGCTCGACGCCCTGGAAGGCAAGCTGCTCTACGCCGCCAAGCAATCCTACATCAAGGACCTGCGCCTCAAAACTCCGGGCACCGAACTGCAGCGCGACGTGTTGCTGACCTATTCGTCCTACGCCGCCCTGACCGACAGTTTCCAAAATACACAAATGGAAGTAAACCTTCCTGACGCCCAGGTGCAGGTAAAAGACATCCTGGTGTTTGCACCCCAGCTGCGCTCGCAGCCGGCTTTTTCCAACCCCAACGCCATCTGGCATATGAACATCCAGGCCAGCGGCAACATGCAGCGCCTGCGCGTGGCGGCCCTGCAATTCAAAGGCTTCCGCAATACCCAGATAGACGCCGAAGGCACCCTGGCCAGCATCACCGATCCGAATTCGGCCGGCGGCACCCTCACCATCCGGCGGCTGCACACCACCCGCTCCGACCTGGAACTGCTGGCCGGGCCCGCCCTGGCCAACATGCCCCTGCGCCTGCCCGAAAACATCGATGTGCGCGGCACCCTCCGCGGCAATATGGAACGCCTGGCCACCAACCTGAACGTGATTACCACCTCGGGCTCGGCCGCCGTTGACGGCTCGTTTACCCATCTTACCAACCCCGCGGCTGCCACCTATAACGCCACGGTAAAAGCCACCGGCCTGCAGCTGGGCACCATCCTGCAAAATCCGCAGGTGGGCACCCTGAGCGGCGTATTTTCGACCAACGGCACGGGCTTTACCCCCGAAGCCATGAACGCCAACTTCAAAGGAAATATCTACAGCTTTGGCTTCAACAAATACACGTATCGCAACATCGCCCTTCACGGCTCGATGCGCAAGGGCACCTATAATGTGACCACCACCGCCAACGACCCCAACATCGACCTGGACCTGACGGCTACGGGCACCACCACCGGCAAGCCCTCCCTGAAAGTGCAGGGCTTTATCGACAGCCTGAAAACATTGCCGCTGGGCTTTACCACCCAGCCCCTGGTCTTCCGCGGCAAGATCGACGCCGACATCCCCTCCCTGGATCCCAAGGACCTGGAAGCCGACGTGCTCATCACCCAGGCACTCCTGGTTTCGGGGGCCGACCGCCTGCCCCTGGACAGCCTGCACCTCGAAGCCGGCCGCACCGATACCGCCCGCTTCCTGCGGCTGACCAGCGATATCGTCAATGCCCGCCTCTCGGGCCAGTACAACCTGGCCGACCTGGGCGGCATTATCCAGAACAACATCCAGCCCTATTTTTCGGTCGCCCCCTATAAGGCCGCCCAGGTGCAACCCTACAACTTTACCTTTGCCGCCGACCTGATCTACTCGCCGATCCTGGCCTCCTTTGTACCGGGGCTGACCGCTGCCGAACCCATCCATGCCGAGGGCCGGATGGCCACCGGCCAGGGCATGCAGGCCGCCGTGACCGCCCAATACATCAAGTACGCCTCCAGCGAGATCAGCGACCTGGACCTGAAGGTCCATACGGCCGACAGCGGCCTGGTCGTTGCCGGCAACATCGACCGCATCGCCAACGGCCCCTCGATGGTACTGCACAAAACCCGGCTGAACGCTACGGCCCGCAACAATACCATCGACTTTAACCTGCGCCTGGGCGATGCCGCCGACAAGGACAAATACATGCTGGCCGGCCTGCTGACCCAGCCCACTACCGGCGATTATTCGCTCAGCCTGAAACCCGGCGCCTTGCTGCTGAACTACGAACGCTGGAACATCCCCCAAAACAACTCCATCCTGCTGACCAAAGACAATATCATCGCCAACAACTTTATCCTTCAAAAAGATAACCAGCAGCTGGCGCTGCAAAGCGAACCCGGTGGCGACCGCCCGCTGAACGTCACCTTCCGAGACTTCCAGATCGGCACCATCCTGGGCTTTGCCCAACAGGACTCGCTCTCCGTCAACGGCACCATCAACGGCGGCGTTACCCTGCGCAACCTCATGAAACAGCCGGTCTTTACCTCGGACCTGAACATCAACAACCTCAGCTTTAAACAGGATACCCTCGGCAACATCAACGCCAAGGTTTCCTCCTCGGGCAACAGCTACCTGGTCAACACCACCCTAACCGGCCGCGGCAACGACATCGCCCTGACCGGCTCCTTTGCCCCGCAGGGCAGCAGCGACCTTGCCCTCGACCTCGACCTGGCCGTCCGCCGCCTGCAGCTCAACACCCTGGAAGGCGCCATGGCCGCCTTTTTGAAACAGGCTTCGGGCTCCATCAACGGCAACGTGTCCATCAAAGGCACGGCTGCCAAGCCCAAAGTGCAGGGCGCCCTCAACTTCGACAACGCCAGCCTGACCACCGTCATGATCGGCGGCCCCTTCAAGATCAACGACGAACAGCTGAAAGTGACCGAAAACGGCTTCTCGTTCGACAACTTCTCCGTTCGCGATACGGCCAACAACGCCCTGACCATCAACGGCAACGTGCAAACGACCAACTTCATCAACTATGCCTTCAGCCTCGACGTGGACGCCCAGAACTTCATGGCCGTCAACACCACCAAAAAAGACAACAAGCTGTACTACGGTAAAATGCTGATGAACACCAACCTCCATATCGGCGGCACGGAAACGGCTCCTATTGTCGACGGCACCCTGCGCATCAACGAAGGCACCGACTTTACCGTGGTACTGCCACAGGCCGAGCCGGGTGTGCAGGAACGCGAGGGCGTGGTGGTGTTCACCGACTTCGACGCCCCCGAGAACGACTCGCTTTTTATGCAGTACGACTCACTGAACGTTTCGAGGATTACGGGCATGGATATTTCCGCCAATATCGAAGTGGAAAAGAAGGCCAACTTCAACCTGGTGGTGGATGCGGCGAATGGCGACTTCCTGAACGTACAGGGCGCTGCCCAGCTGTCGGCCGGTATCGACCCCAGCGGCAAGATCACCCTGACCGGCCAGTACGAGCTGGAACAGGGCTCCTACCAGCTGTCGTTCAACTTCCTGAAGCGGCGCTTCGACATCCAGAAGGGCAGCAAGATCGTGTGGCTGGGCGAGCCCACCAATGCCCAGGTGGACCTGACGGCCGTGTACGTGGCCAATACGGCCCCGCTGGACCTGGTGGAAAACTACCTGGGTGATAATGCCGCCCAGCGCAACCTGTACCTGCAACGGCTGCCCTTCAACGTGCACCTGAACATGACCGGCGAGCTGATGAAACCCCAGATCGCCTTCGACATCGTGCTGCCCAAGGAAGGAAATTATAAGAACAACACCTCCACCGATATCGTCAACACGGTGGATAACCGGCTGACCCAACTGCGGCAGGAGCCCTCAGAGCTGAACAAGCAGGTCTTCTCCCTGCTGCTGCTCAACCGCTTCGTGGGCGAAAACCCCTTCCAGTCGTCCGGCTCCGGTGAAGGCTTTAATGCCGGCGCCATGGCCCGCCAGAGCGTGAGCAAGCTGCTGACCGAACAGCTGAACCAGCTGGCCGGCGGCCTCATCGAAGGAGTGGACCTGAACTTCGACGTAGCCTCCAGCGACGACTACACCACCGGCGAACGGCGCAACCGCACCGACCTGAACGTAGGCCTGAGCAAACGCCTGCTCAACGACCGCCTGACGGTAACGGTAGGCAGCAACTTCGAACTGGAAGGACCGCAGCAAAACAACCAGCGCTCCAACAACATCGCCGGCAACGTATCGGCCAATTACCAGCTCAGCCGCGACGGCCGCTACATGCTGCGTTTCTACCGCAAAAACGAATACCAGGGAATTGTAGACGGATACATTATCGAAACCGGGGTAGGCTTTGCCATGACCGTGGATTATAACCGCTTCCGCCAGCTCATCCACGGCAGAAAGGCACGGTCCCAGGGAACGGCGAATACCCAAAACAAATAGAAAGGATGAAGATGCAACAACGCTTAATTCTTGTACTCAGCTTCGTATGCTCCATAGCAACGGCCTGCAACAATACCAAATACCTGCCCAAAGATGAAAAGCTGTACACCGGGGCGTCTGTAAAGGTCAACAGCTCCGGCCTGACGGCTAAAGAAAAAAAAGTGGTGCGCAGCAGCCTGCAGGGCCTCACCCGCCCCAAGCCGAATTCGTCGATTTTTGGGCTGAAGCCCAAACTGAGCATTTACAACCTGTTCCGCAATAAAAAGGAAAACTCGTTCTGGGGAAAAATGAGGGCCAAATACGGCCAGCCACCGGTACTGCTCAGCGACGTAGACCTGGTACAGAACACCAAGGTGCTGCAAAGCTACCTCGAGAACCGGGGCTTCTTCCACGCCAAGGTAACCGCCGACACGGTGGTGGGCGCCCGCCGCGCCAAAGCCGAATACACGGCGGAAACCGGCCCCCAGTATACCGTCAACAGCGTGGAATGGGAAAACGACGAAAGCCAGCTGGCTTCCGACATTTCCCTGGATACGGCCAAAAGCCTGCTGAAGCCGGGCGCACCCTACAACCTCGACCTGATCAAGGCCGAGCGCATCCGTATTGACGCCGGCCTGAAGGAAAAGGGCTACTACTTCTTCGGCCCCGACTACCTGCTGATTGAAGTCGACAGCACCCGGGGCGACAATAAAGTGGACATGCGGATCGTAGTCAAGCCCGAAACGCCGGTGGAAGCCCTGCGGGCCTACCGCATCAACAAGGTGTATATCTATGCCGGCTACAACCTGCAATCCTCCCCCACCGACAGTACGAAGGCCGCCACCGATACCAGCAGGAACCGGGCGATTTACTATAAAGGCTACTACGTGATCGACCGCCGCAACCGCTACCGGCCGCTGCTCTTTTCCCAGGCCATGCAGTTCAACCCCGGCGACGTATATAACCGCACCGACCACAACCTGTCGCTGAACCGCCTGATCAACCTCAACCTGTTCAAATTTGTCAAAAACCGGTTCGAGCCTTTACCCGATACGCCCAAACTGGACGCCCACTACTACCTGACCCCTCTGCCCCGCAAGTCGTTGCGGGCCGAGATCACGGCCAACACCAAATCCAACAACCTGAACGGCACCCAGCTCTCGGTCAGCTGGTTCAACCGCAATACGTTCCGGGCGGGCGAACAGCTGAGCATCACGGGCTACCTGGGCTCGGAAGTGCAGTTTGGCGGCACCTTCCAGGGCTACAATACCTACCGCAGCGGCGCCGAAGCCAACCTAGCCATTCCTCGTTTTGCCGTTCCGTTCACGACCATCCGCTCCCGCGGCGGCTACCCGCCCCGCACCAACATCCAGCTGGGCTACGACCTGCTGACCCGCCAAAAGCTCTATACGGTCAACTCCTACCGGGCGGGACTGGGTTACCTGTGGAAGGAAAACATCGAAAAGCAGCACGAGTTTTATCCTATCAGCATCAACTATGTGCAGTCGCTAAACGTCACTCCCGAGTTTGTCGACAGCATTGCCAAATACCCTTACCTGCAGCGCATCGTGGACAAGCAGTTCATCCTGGGATCGACCTACCAGTACAACCTGAACCAGCTCACCACCGGCATCCGCAAGCTGAATTCGTTTTACTTCAACGGCCTGGTGGACCTGTCGGGCAATATCGCGGGCCTGGTCACCGGCGCCAACGTGCGGGAAGGCAAACAGAAACGCATCTTCAACACGCCTTTCGACCAGTACATCAAAATGGAGGTGGACGGCCGCTATTACCGCCGCATCGGGCTCAACTCCAGCTGGGCCAACCGCCTGGTGATCGGCTACGGGCTGCCCTACGGCAACTCGCTGGCGCTGCCCTATGTCAAGCAGTTCTTTGCCGGCGGCAACAACAGCATCCGGGCTTTTCGCAGCCGCTCGCTGGGTCCCGGCACCTACCGGGCGCCCGCCAGCAACTTCCTGCCCGACCAGACCGGCGATATCAAGATCGAGATGAGCACCGAGTTCCGCCCGCGCATCACCGGTCCGCTCTACGGCGCCATCTTCCTCGATGCCGGCAATATCTGGCTGGCCAACGAAGACCCCACCCGGCCGGGCGGCAAATTCAGCAAGAACTTTCTCAAGGAGCTGGCCGTAGGTACCGGCGTAGGTGTCCGGGTAGACATCACCATGTTCGTCATCCGCCTGGATGTCGGCATTCCGCTGGTGAAACCCTGGGAGCGGGAACCACCCCGCTGGCAGGCCCGCGTACAGGAGGCCCAATGGCGCAAAGACAACATCATTTTAAACCTGGCGATCGGGTACCCGTTCTAGGAACGGGGAATTGGTTCATGGGTTAATTGGGAATTAGGTCCCTGAGTTTAGAGGCCGGTAACCAGGAGGAATGTTCTTCCTGGCTACCGGCCTTTTTTTAGGGACCATTACCCCTAGTCCCGCAACAGGCGTTGGAGCACCGCGGCCACTTTATCCGCGCTGGGCAGCATGGCGGCTTCCAGGGTGGTATTCAGGGGCACGGCCGGCAGGTTCAGCGCCCCCAGCACTTCCACCGGGGCATCCAGCCAGGAAAAGCAGGCCTTCGCGATCCGTCCCGCCAGGGCCTCCGCAAACGAATGGGCCTGCTGCTCCTCGGTCAGCACCAGGCATTTGCCGTGCTTTTTGACGGTGGAAAAAATAAGGTCCTCGTCCAGGGGAAACAGCGTACGCAGATCGACCACCTCCACGCAGCCCCCAAAGCGGGCCGCTGCCGCCCGGGCCCAGTACACGCCCATGCCGTACGTAATGACGCAGGCGCTGTCGCCGGCCGCCACCTGGCGGGCGTCGGCCTCCAGCACCACCCGGCCCCTGCCAAAGGGCAGCACGTACGAGCGGTCGGGCTCGGGGGCACGGGCCTCCTCGGTTCCCGGTACCTTGCTCCAGTACAGGCCCTTGTGCTCGAGCAGCACCACCGGGTTGGGATCGTAAAAGGCGGCCTTCATCAGGCCCTTCATGTCGGCGGCATTCGAGGGGTAGGCCACCTTCAGTCCTTTTACCGCCAGCAGCACGGTTTCCACGCAGGCGCTGTGGTAGGGCCCGCCGCCACCATACGCCCCTACCGGCACGCGGATAACGGCCGCCACGGGGTATTTGCCGCCGGTTAAATAGCCCGACTTCGACACTTCGGTCACCAGCTGGTTGAGGCCGGGAAAGAGGTAGTCGGCAAACTGCACCTCCACGATGGGGCGCAGGCCGGCGGCGCTCAGGCCTACCGTGGAGCCGATGACGTAGGCTTCCTCGATGGCGGTATTGAATACCCGGTGCTCGCCGAACTGGTCGGCCAGGGTGGCCGCCTCGCGAAAGACGCCGCCCAGGCGCTTGCCCACGTCCTGCCCGAACAGGATGCATTCGGGATGCTCCTCCATGAGCTCGCGGATGGCGTACAGGGCGGCATCCACCATAATGACTTTTGCGGCCCCCGCAGGGGCACGCTGGCCCTTTTCTTCGGTAACGGGCGTGGGTGCGAATACGTGGCGGGTAACGGTTTCCGGCGCCGGCTCGGCCGCCGCTGCCGCCTGCTCAAACTGCCGGCGCACATCGCTTTCCGTTTCCTGCTCCAGGGCGGCCACTTCTTCGCCGGGAAAGGCCTTTAGAAGGGCCTTGCGCAGCTTCGGCAGCGGGTCGGCCTGCTGGTGGCGGCGCAGGTCCTCTTCGTTGCGGTAAAACTCCTTGCGCACGCCGCTGGTATGGTGGCTGAGCAGGCACACCTTCGCATGCACCAGCCAGGGCCGGCGGCGGCGGCGCACCTCGCCCACCACCCGCTGCATCAGGTTGTAGGAGGCGCCGAAGTCGGTCCCATCTACCTGCACCCGGCTGATGCCTTTAAAGCCCCGGGCGTACTCGTAGGCGTTCATGGCGCGGGCTTCGGAAGCCGCCACGCTGATCTCCCACTCGTTGTCCTGCACCAGGTAGATAATGGGCAGTTGCTTCAGGGCCGCAAACTGCAGGGCCTCGCTCACCTCCCCTTCGGTCACGCTGCCGTCGCCCAGCGAGCACACCACTACCGGAGCTGGTGCGCCTTCGCGGCCGGGGGCGGCGGGCGCCCCGATGCGCTCGAGGTACTGGATACCCTGGGCCAGGCCGGTGGTAGGGATAGCCTGCATGCCCGTGGCGCTGCTCTGGTGGATGATCCGCGGCTTATCGGCCGCCGTGGAACTGGGATGGCAGTAATACGAACGGCCGCCGGAAAAGGGGTCGTCGGCCTTCGCCAGCAACTGCAGCATCAGCTCGTAGGGCGACCAGCCCATGCCCAGCAGCAGGCAATCATCGCGGTAATACGGGCTGACCCAGTCGGAAGGGGTGAGCTGGAAGGCCGTGGCCAGCTGGATGGCCTCGTGGCCCCGGGAGGTGGAATGTACATAGCGGGCAATGGAGCGGTGGGCCTCGTAGGTGTCGGCCATGACTTTAGCCGTATACAGGAGGCGGTAGGCCCGGAGCAAAAGGTTTTTATCGACCATGGAAAACGGGTTGGGAGGTTTGGGAGTTCGCTCTTCTAAGTTCCCTCATTCAGAAGTTATGCCCAAACCCGGGGAGGCCTGCCGGCAACGAAAAAGCCACCTTGCGGTGGCTGTTCGTTATTTAATTTCCAATTCCAGGAGGCTGTCGCTTTCGATGAAGGCTTCGAGCTCGTCGCCGACCACTACTTCGCCTACTCCCGGTGGGGTACCGGTAAAGATCAGGTCGCCGATGTTGAGCGAAAAGTAGTTGGAGATGTAGGACACCAGGTAATCGAAGTTGTAGATCATCTGGTTAAAATTGCCCTGCTGCACCAGCTCTTTGTTCTTGTAGAGGCCGAAGTTGATGGCTTTCTTGCCTTTCATATCGGCGGTGGGGATCCATTTGCCCACGGCGGCGGAATTGTCCCAGGCCTTGGCTTTTTCCCAGGGAAGGCCTTTTTGTTTCAGCTCGTTCTGGATGTCACGGGCGGTGAAGTCGATTCCGACCGTCAGCGCATCGTAGTATTTATTGGCGAATTTTTCCTGGATGTATTTTCCATTTTTAGAGATCCGCAAAACCAGCTCGCATTCATAGTGCAGTTCATTGGTGAATTCTGGGTAATAAAAGGGCGTATGCGGCTGCAACAATGCGCTTTTCGGCTTCATGAATATTACGGGTTCGTCCGGCACGGCATTGTTTAATTCTTTAGCATGGTCAGCATAATTACGCCCGACACAAAATATCTTCATAAACAAGATGGTTTATAGTCAATTCATCTGATATATACAGCCAGAAGGTCTGTATGGTCTCATAGGAGTAGGGTTCAGATTCGTCTACGGTCAATGCTAAAGTAAGTATTTGCAGGCATTTGTCATAACATAAATTCCAGATTGTTATAACTTGTCATAGCCGCTCCAATGCCAGTTGTGGCAAAGGTTTCGATAACTTCCACGCATTTGTCGATCTTCATTTTCACCAGGGGTTCTTCCTCCCTTGTCCACTTGCCCAGCACAAAGTCCACCTGTCTTCCCTTGGGGTAATTGTTGCCGATACCGAAGCGCAGCTTCGGGTAGGCGGCCGTGCCCAGCGATTCCTGGATGCTCTTTAAGCCGTTGTGGCCGGCATCGCTGCCACCCGGGCGCAGTCGTATCTTGTTCAGGGGCAGGGCCAGGTCGTCGAAGACCACCAGCACGTTTTCCAGGGCGATCTTTTCCTTGTCCATCCAGTATTTCACCGCCCTGCCGCTTAAGTTCATATAGGTGGTGGGGCAAATGCATACAAAGGTTTTTCCCTTCCACCGCACTTCGGCCTTATAGGCCAGGCGGTCCACATCGAGCTGGCTGCCATGCTTTGCCAGGAAGGCATGTACCACGTCAAAGCCGATATTGTGACGGGTATGGGCATATTCGTTCCCTACGTTACCCAACCCTGCAATTAAAAACTTCATAACTTCTGCTGATCAAAATAGTTTAATTGATTGATATCCGTGCATGGGCGGCGGCTAAAAGGCGCCAGCGTAAGAACTTTAAGTGTTTTTTTATAAAACCCCTAGTGCTTACTGCCTAAACGCCGGCCTGCCGGCCCGTACAAATATCGGTGGCAACGGGTCATGGATAGAAATAAAAAGCCCGCAATTTCTTGCGGGCTCTTCTTAGAAAAAAACTGATTGTTATTTCTTTCCTTTTGCCGGAGCAGCGGCGGCTTCTTCCTGGCGCAGGGCGCGGGTCGTCACCACAGAGGCAACCGGGATACGGGGCGAGTTGATCACCTCGTAGTTCTCGGTCGGAACGTCCTGTACCCGGATGTTGTCGCCAACTTCCATGGCTTCGATGTTCACTTCGATGTTTTCTTTCAGGAAGCGGGGATAGGTTTTCACCTTCAGCGCTTTCATTTTAGTCACCAGGCGACCACCGGCTCTTACACCGGCAGAAGTACCTACGAACGACAGCGGAATAGTGGCAACCACTTGCTTGTCTTCTACCAGTTCCAGCAGGTCTACGTGGATCAGCTCGTCGGTTACCTTGTCAAACTGCAGGTCTTTCAGAATGGCGCGGTAGGTTTTACCCTCTACAGTTACTTCTGCTACCTGGAAGCTGGCAGTGTACACTAAAGGCCGCAGGGCCTTAGCCGGAGCCGTGAAATTCACTTCCTGAGCACCCCCGTAAATTACACCAGGCACCAGTTCCTGAGAGCGAAGCCGGCGGGTGGCTGATTTGCCGAAATCGGTCCTCAGTTGTCCTTCGATTGTAATTGTCTTCATTGTTATGTTTGTTTAAGAATTGACGTTTTTTACTGCCTTCCTTCCGGGCCGGTATTAGCGGTCCCTGCGCTGCGAATGGAAGAACAGGTTGTTGATGCTCTTGTTTTCGTGGGCATTGCGGATGGCCACGGCAAACAGGTCGGCAACGGTCACTACCTGGATCTTGTCCGACTGCCCTTTCAGGGGAATCGTATCGCAAACCACCAGCTCTTCCAGCACGCTGTTGTTGATATTGTCGTAGGCCTTGCCGCTGAGCACCGGGTGCGTTACCAGGGCCCTCACGCTGCGGGCGCCTTTTTCCTTCAGCAGGGCGGCAGCCTTGGCCAGGGTACCGGCGGTGTCCACGATATCGTCCATGATCACAATGTCCTTGTCCACCACGTCGCCGATCACCACCATGCTGGCGATCTCGTTGGCCCGCTTGCGGTGCTTGTCGCAGATCACCATTTCGGCCTCGAAATAGTTGGCAACTTCCCGGATGCGGTGGCTGGCACCCACATCGGGGGCCGCAAAGGTAAGGTTTTTCAACCGTAGCTGGCTAATATAGGGGATAAAAACGGCCGAGCTGTCCAGGTGGTCCACCGGGATGTCGAAATAGCCCTGGATCTGGGGAGCGTGCAGGTCCATGGTGATCACCCGGTCGGCGCCGGCGGCGGTGAGCATATTGGCGACCAGCTTGCTGCCGATGGCCACCCGGGGACGGTCCTTGCGGTCCTGGCGGGCATAGCCGTAATAAGGCAGCACGGCAATGATCTTCTGAGCCGAGGCGCGGCGGGCAGCGTCGATCATCAGCAACAGCTCCATGAGGTTGTCGCTGGTACCATAGGTGCTCTGGATAAGGAAAACGGTATCGCCGCGGATGCTTTCGTTAAAAACGGGCTGGATCTCCCCGTCGCTGAAGCGCTGAATGGTGATCTTACCCTGCGTAGTGCCGTAACTTTTACAAATCTGCTCGGTCAGGCGCAGGGAACCCGTGCCGGCAAAAATTTTTGCTGAAGGTTGCATGTCTAAAAATGTGGCGCGAAGATATTGATTCGTCCCAACTTACCCGAGGCAAGTTTTTGCAAAAGCGGGTTAACCTGTTCTGCCAGAACCAGTTACCTTAAAAAGCAGGACGGGGCAGTAGGAAAACCGGTACAGTCTGCTATTGGCCATGCTGAAAAAAATAGTTAAAATTATTAATGCAACAACCGAACTACACCATCAAAAACTGGGCGCCGGACGACCGCCCGAGGGAAAAGCTGCTGCTCAAGGGGCCGGAAACCCTCAGCGATTCGGAGCTCCTGGCCATCCTGATCGCCAACGGCACCCGCTCGAAAAGCGCCCTGGACCTGGCCAAGGAGATCCTGCAGCTGGGAAAGAACAACCTGCCCGAACTGGGGAAGCTGGGCGTTAAGGAGCTGATGCGGGTGAAAGGTATCGGGGAGGCCAAGGCCATCTCCATTGTGGCGGCCCTGGAAATCGGGCGGAGGCGGCAGGCCCAGGCCTCCCGCGAAAAGACGGTCATCACCGCCAGCAGCGACGTGGCCCGCTACCTGCAGATCCTGCTGAAGGACTACCGCCACGAAGTCTTTGCCGTGCTGTTCCTGAACCGGGCCAACAAGATCAACCACTTCCAAATCATCAGCGAAGGGGGCATGACCGGCACCGTGGCCGACCCGCGGATCATCCTGAAACGGGCCCTGGAGGAAGATGCCGTCAGCCTCATCCTGTGCCACAACCACCCTTCGGGCAGCCTGAAGCCCAGCCGGGCCGACGAGGAGCTGACCGCCAAGATCAAGGAGGCCGCCCGCTATTTCGACATCCGCGTACTCGACCACCTGATCGTCAGCGAGGATGGCTATTACAGCTTTGCGGATGAAGGCCTTTTGTGAGGAGGAATTGGTTAATTGGGATATTAGGGGGCCTGGCGGCGGAAAGGGGCCTACATCTTTTTTCTGGCAGAAACTGGTGGTTACCAGTCTTTCTGTTCAGCCGGTCCCAATTAACAAATAAACCAATTAACTAATTTCTTCTGCAATCAGGCCTGGCCGGCGGGGCCGCCGAAGGAAAGGGGCGTCTGGTGCTCCTCCAGGTCCTTGATGGTGCCGTTGGCCGCCTCGTAGCGCTGCAGGTTTTCGGTTAGCGCCTTCATGAAGCGCTTGGCATGCTGCGGGGTGAAGATAATGCGCGACTTCACCTTGCTTTTGGGCGTGCCCGGCATCACGTTCACAAAGTCGATCACGAACTCGGCATGCGAGTGCGTGATGATGGCCAGGTTGGCATACGTCCCTTCGGCTACCTCCTCGGAAATTTCTATGTTGATCTGGTTCGGGGATGGTTGTTCCTGCATATGAAAAGTTATGAATCCAAATGTAGGCAATGAAAGGGTTTACAACGAAAAAGGCAGCGAGGGATTTCGCTGCCCCGAAAACAAAGAGGCTGTCTCCCTTGTTTATAAAACAGGAGACAGCCTCTTTTGAGAAAAAGTATAACGGTTATGTTTATTTCTTTTTCAGACGTATGGTGTAACTACCGCTAAACCCGGTGGTGGTATGACGCAGCCGTACACTCAGGCTCAAATCGCAGGGATTGACCTGGCTGGCAGGTCCCGCCACGCTTTCTGCAGAAAACACGTCGGTGCCATACGAGCCGTATACCTGCTTGGCCACCGAGATGGCGTTGGTAGCCGGGTCGATGGTCAGGATAATGGGCTTGGCGGTGCCGGCATCCACTTTATACTGAAACGAGATCTGGGTGGGGCTCACCACAGATACCTGGACGTCGTTCCCTACGCTATAATCCTGCCACTCGTCCTGCAGCACCTCGAAGGTCCCGGCATAAGCGGAAGCCACGAAGGGACAGGGTCGGAGAAACTGCACGGTAAGACTGGCCCCGGGCTGGTTGCCCACGTTGGAGCCATAGGCATCGCCTACCACGGGGAAGGCCTGGAACTTCTGCCCGTTTTGCATGGTGATATCGGCCCCGATATCAAAGTTGTCGCCCGGCTCGATATTGCCGCCGAAAAGGGTGACCAGTTGCTGGCCGGTAATGTCCACCGTGGTGGGGAAGGTCGTGATATCGGCGCGCAGCGTTTTTACATTGGCCTTATTGCCATTTTTGATGATGACAAGGTCGAGCTTCTGGGGCTTGATATCCCCGGGGAACAGCAGGTCTACATTCACCTTGCCCTTGAAAGCCGTAGGATTGACAGGGCTGATGACCTTATCGGAAGCCGCGTCGATGGCGACTGTAGGCGTCGGTACACGGGTCAGCTCGGGTATCTTCGGGTTATCATCTTTCCGGCAGGCAAAAAACAGGAGCGCAGCCAGGAAACAAAACAAAAGCGATCTTTTCATAATTAGTTTTTTAATTCATTAAGGCATCCAGAACACTTTAGCGGAAGCTTCGGAAGGATTCTTCTGGGACGGTGCATTGGCATTGGTTTCCAGTTCACCGGTATACCAGGGCAGGGAATAAGGGAACGACTTGCTCTGCTGCACCGGAACCGACTCCTGGGGACCGGGCAAATCGGGATTGCCATTGAGCGGCGGCGTTACCTTTCCGCCCGGCGCCTGGGTGGGGTCAGCGGGATTGAACAGGATGGGATAACCGGTCCTGCGATAGTCGGTATACTGGTCCACGTGGCTGCCAAAGCTGGAAATCCATTTCTCGGTCATGATAATCTCGAGCTTACGGGCAGCACTTCCCGCGGTATACAGGGCCATGACATCGTTGATGTATTTGGCCACGTCGGCCCGGGCAGTGCCGCCCGATGTACCGGCGCTGCTGCCGGGAAAGAGTTCGGGCACCGTTTGGTTCGGCTTCACAAACTGCGTAATCACGTAATCCACCTGGCGGAACGACTCTTCAATGGCCGCCCTGGTTTTGGCAGCGGCATCCCCGGCAAGCACACCCGCATTGATCAGTTCTGCTTCCAGGTACAGCCGGTCGGCATAGGTGATGAAGCGATAAGGAGCCGCGCCGGTGCCGCTGTTGGCGTCGGCGATCGTGCCGGAGCCATCATCGTACTTGCCCCCCACGGGATAAATGCCGTACAGGCTGATGTTGTTCTGCTGGTTGCGGTCGCGGTCCGGCCCCACCGAGCCAAAGTAAATAGAGACAAACCCGCTGTCGCGGTATTCGGTCTGGTCGGGAGAAATCGTCCGGGGCGATTGGGTTTTGCCCAGCTGGTTATAAATGTAATAAGGAACGCGGGGATCACGGATGCCGGTGAAGATCTTCTGGTTGTACCCCTTTAAAATTTCATAGAACCACGGACTGATGTGGTTGCTTCGCTGGGTAGCATAGTAATCGCCGAAACCGGGGTTTCGGTCGTCTGTAGCGGCATTGGTGCCATACGGCAGCATAAAGCTTTCGGAGGTTTTGCTGATCAGGCTTCCGGAGTTGACCAGCGCTGTTACCTCGGCCGTTACATTCTGCACCCGGCGCACCTGGGTGTACAATTTCAACTTGATCGTATTGGCCGCCCGTTTCCATTTGGCGGTATCGCCGCCATAGATCAGGTCGTCAGCTCCGGGCTTCTGCACGTTGGGGGCCGTGGTATTGCTCAGGTCCTTAATGCCCGAATCCAGCAGGGCGAACAGCTTCGGGTAAATTTCCTTGTCGTCGTCAAATTTCGGGTTGCGGATTCCTTGCCGCAGCTTGTTGGCCTCGGAAAAAGGTACGTCGCCAAATACATCCACCAGTTGGCTGTACGTATACGCCTTCAGCACCTTGGCAATGCCCGCATACCGGGTGTTGCCGGCTTCGGTGGCATTACTGATGATATCTTCCAGGTTCTGGAGCACGCCGTATTCCGGCGTGGTGGAAGTGGACAGGCCGGAGGCATAGATCTTGGGCCAGGCCAGCGAAATGTAGAACTCGCTGCCGGTAGCGCCGTATTGGTCGGGCTCTTCGCGGGTGCTCATCTGGTGGGTATATACGCCCAACACCTGCGACAAGCCGCCGTTATCGCCACTGCCGCCGATCGCCAGCACATCGCCGACACCCTTTTCAACGGTGGTCAGCAATTTCGATACTTCTATTTTGGTGGGGTTATTGGGGTCCGTATTGATCTCCAGGAAGTCTTTCTTGCAAGCCGCCAGCACAAACAGAGCGGGGAGGATGTATTTAAGTCTTCGCAGCATAAATCGATAAATTAAGGTAAATCAATTAAAATGTAACGTTCAGGTTAATGCCCATCCGGCGAGTGGTAGGCGCGGTAGACAGTTCGATACCCTGCGTGGAGGTATTGCCGAAGCTGTTGACTTCAGGATCGAAGCGTGTGTACTTCGGAACGTTGGGCGCCAGGTACCACAGGTTTCTGCCGGTCAAGGTCAGGCTGGCCGAACCAATAGGCAGCTTCCTGAACAACGACTTGGGCAGGTCATATCCCAGCGACACCTCTCTCAAGCGGTAAACGGTAGCATCATAAACGTTCCATTCATTAGCCGTATTGATGGCAAAGGTTTGCCCGGTAGTGGCATTGGGTGAAAAATACAGGTCGTTGGTGGTAATGCGGGTCTGGTTGGGGATTTTCTTACCACCGTCCAGAATGGGCTGGCCGGTATTGGGATCGGCATACACTCCCGGGATAATCCAGGAAGTTTCGCGGTCCCGGGTATCCTTGGAAACGCCCCGTCCCAGCAACGAGCTGATGGTTACTGAATAAATATCCCCGCCTTTGGTCATGTCCCAGAGGGCGTTGACGAAAAATCCTTTATAGGAAAGCGTGTTGGTGATACCCAGCTTCCAGTCGGGGTTGGGGTCGCCGATCATTTCCTGTTCATTGGCCTGGATCATGCCACCGGTAGCGGGGTTGATCAGCAGGTTCCCTTCCTCATCCCGCAGCGACTTAAAGCCCCGGAGGTAACCGAACGGTTTGCCGGCTTCCAGGTAGGGAGAGATATCTTCGATCACATTATCCAGGGAGATGCGTTCCACGCCCTCGGTCAGCTTTTCCACCGTGTTCCGGTTCCGGGTAAAGATCCCGCGAAGGTCCCAACTGAAGTTCTGGGTTTTCACCGGGTGCAGGGTCAGGTCCACTTCCACCCCTTTATTGGTGATTTCCCCGAAGTTTTCGATCAGGGACTGGAAGCCCGAGGAAGGAGGCGTACCGATGGGAGCGATGAGGTTGGTTGAGGTCCGGTGGTACCAGGTAAAGTCCAGGTCCACCCTTCTTTTCAAAAAGCTCAGCTGCGTACCCAATTCGACCTCCCGGGTAAATTCCGGCTTCAGGTTCGCGTTATTGGCCTGGCTCGGCCGGGAGGCGGTAGGCTGTCCCCGGAAGTTAGGATTGATCCGGTAAATATCTTGGAGATAATAGGGATCGGCATCACGTCCCACACGGGCCCATCCGGCCCGCAGCTTTCCAAAATTGAAGAGATCGCTGGTAAGGCCCAGGGCATCGGCAAACACAAAGGAACCCGAGACTGAAGGATAAAAGTAGCTCCTGTTTGCCTCGGGCAGGGTAGAGGACCAGTCGTTGCGGCCGGTTACCTGCAGGAAAGCAACATCTTTATATCCGAAGTTCACATCACCCAACAGACCCCAGATCCTTCTTCTCTGGTAATAATCATCCGTAAAAATTTGCTGCTCCGTATTCTTCAGGGTATAAATGCCCCGGGTGATAAAGCGGTTGCCGGTATTCACCTGGTCCGTTATGGTCCGCTGGTTGACGTTCTGCCCAACGGTGGCGCGCAAGGTAAAATCCTCACCTACGGAAGGTGTGAAGGTAAACAACAGGTTACTTTCGATCTCCTGCTTGCGGTAATCCTCCAGCACCAGGCGGCCCTTGGCTTCAGCGGCACGGGAGCCGAGCTCGGTTATTTCCCTACGGCCCAGCAGGTGTACGTTGCTGCCCAGGGTATAATCCACGCGGGCCCACTTGGTAAAGTTGTAGTCGGCATGGAAACCGGCCACGAAGCGCTCTTCATCGGTATTGATCCGGTTGTATTTGGCTGACCAGAGGGGATGGTCAAACTGGCCGCCGCCGTTCCAGGTAAGGCTGTTTTGCGCCTTATCCTCGAAAGGCAGGCTGACATCCCAGTTGCGGGCCAGGAACAGAGAGCGGGCAAACTGCGAAGCAGCGCCGCTGATCTGGTTTTCCCCAAAGAACCCGCCCCGCTGTACCGAGCGGGAATAGCTGAAGTTACCGCGTACATTCAGACCGAAGCTCAGCTTAGTCGCCCCGCCCATGCCAATGTTGGCCCTTTTATAGGACGAGTTGGGCACATAGCCGTTATGGGTCAGCTGCGAAGCCGTCAGGGCAACGGAGTTCTTGTCGTCCCCCCCGGTCACCCCAATGGAATTTTCGTACACGGTACCGTTATTGAACAGGTCTTTTACGTTGTTGGGATAAGCCCGGTAGGGAATGTTGGCGGAAGGGAACAGCTCGGGATAAGCCGCTTTATACGTATCCCACACAGGAATGGAGTCCCGGTCGCGGAAGGCAGGTCCCCAGGAACCGTTCGAGGAACCGGAATAACTTCCCAGCGAGCCGGCGCCGAAATCGTTCTGGTATATGGGCAGGTTGGCGATCTTTTCCACGGAAAACGAACTCCTCAGGTTTACTTCCAGCCCCTTCTTGCTGCGGGCGGCGCTGCCGGATTTGGTGGTGATGACGATCACCCCGTTGGAAGCCCGCGAGCCGTATAAGGCAGCGGCGGAAGAACCTTTCAGCACGTTCATGGACGCAATATCATTGGGGTCGAGGTTCGACAGGCCGCTGGAATAAGCACCGCCGCCGGAGGTCTGGTTGCTGGTACTTACCTGGTCGTTGCTGTAAGGAACGCCGTCCACAATGATCAGCGGCTGGTTATTGCCGAAGAACGAACTGTTGCCCCGGATCTGGATGCGGGTGGCGGCGCCGGGTGTACCCTGGCCCGAGCGGATGTCCACACCGGCCACTTTACCCTGCAGGGTTTTTAATACATCGGGCTCCGACTTTTGCGTAATGGCATTGGGATCTACCTTGCTTACCGAATAGCCCAGCGCTTTCTCCGAACGCCGGATGCCTAAGGCGGTTACTACTACTTCCTGCAGTTGCCCGCCTTTGGATAAGGTCAATTCAATGGTATTGCCGGTGGGGGTGATGGTTTGCCCCTGGAAGCCGGCAGAAGAAATGGTAATGCGGCTGTTCTGCTTCACACTGATGCTGAAATTCCCGCTCGCATCAGCGGTAGCTGCATTCTTCGTACCGGTCTCGGTAACCGTGGCAAAGGGGACCGGATTTCCGTTCTCATCCCTTACCGTACCGGTTATCGTACGGGTTTGCCCGTATGCTAACGTGCACAGCAGCATTAACATCATAGTGAGTGATGCAAATTTTCTCATGTGAACTTCTATTTTAAGTAATAAAAACGCTTCGCTACTGAACGAACTATGCTTTAGGAAAGAATCAATTATGTGAGACAAACAACGCCAACAATTTGTTGCTTCCGAAGATAAGTTTTTTTTAGAAAAACAAATATCCCCCAGGAATTTAAGTTAAAATTCACCAAAATACAACTGATCAAAAAGTAAGCAGCAGTTGCACTTTTATTTCCTGCATCCCTGCAGGGCCCGCTTCTGCAGGCAAGCGCGCTCCTTCCTCCTTCCTTTCCTTTACGGTTTGCGCCCATCGCAGCCATACCGACACCTGTTGCTTCCAACGGTAACGAACATTGGCATAATAGCGATAACCCCGGTCATAGACTGACGGTACCGAGTAACCGAACAGTACATCGTTCTCATAAACATAGAGGCGGCTGTTATAGCCATCGCTATCAAAATACTGAAGGCGCAGGTTGCCACCAAATTTATGGAACCCGCTCCAGTGTCCCTCCAGGAACCACTGGAAACCTTCCTCAGCATTTACCCCTAAACGGTCATACCACACCATATCCGTCCGCAGCCGCAGGCTTACCGCAGTAGTTAACGGATACGCCAGGTGCAACCGCCAGTCCTGACGCGCTTTTTGTTGCACCAGGGGCAACACGCGACCATCACCGGCTTCATTGATGTCCTTGCGTTCGTGTCGGTAGCGGCTGTACCCCTCCACGCCTTTTGCGCCACTAACGGTTAGCTGTACCAGGTAATCCCTGCCGCCGCCCGGTGCCCCGGCGCGGTAGCGCAGCCACGGAAAGCGGTACACATCGGCATAGGCATCCACCACCACCCCGCTCCACGGGCGCAGGCGCAGGCCGGTGTACAGGCCGCTTTCATTGGCCGGCGCCGTGTTTTCCGTAAACGCATTGCCGTAAAGGGCGCCGTATTCTTTGGCAATGCGCCGGTGCACGAGGGCCAGGTCTGCCTTCGGGTCCAGGCTGATCAGCGCGCCGTTGAGGAACGCCGCGTGCAGGGAAGGATCTACCGCCGCCTCGCCAAAGAGGTAGAGGTTGCCATACGAAAAGCTGTAGTCCAGCCCGGCATTGCTCCACGAGCGGCCCGTGGGCGCAAAGGCATCGAAAGGCGCCTCCTGCCGCTGCAGCAAATGGGAAAAGCGGTAGTGCACCGCATTCAGACCTATCCGGAAAAAGGGGGCTGCATACCGCAGGCTGCCGCCCAGCGTGGCCTGGCGCACCCGGCCCTTTGCCGATAATTCGGTGGCCGTCCGGTGCAGGCCGGAGGTATGAAAGCCGGCAAACGCCTCCTCTCCTGCCGAAGGATCCACCCTCACCGATGCATCGAGGCGCCGCAGCGAGGCAAAGGCCGTGCCCTCCCACCGGCCCTTTTGCACCGTAAGGCCCGCACCCCGGTGGAACAGCAGCTCGCCCGGCGAGCTGTACGGCCGAAGGACCGGCGACTGCCGTTTGACCGACAGCACATCGGCGCTTTTTTTGAACGCTAGCGACTGCCAGTGCAGCAGCCCCTGGCCCAGGTTGACGGTAAAATCGCCCAGGGCCAGTGCTTTGACGATGCCCAAGCGGCGAACAAACAGGTGGGCGGAATAAAAATCCACGCCCCCGGCCCTTCCCCGCCGCCACAAGGCTTCACCGGGATCTTTCTCGGCCGTTACCCCGTACTGCAGCAACGGCCCCTGCTGGTAGCGGTAGCGCAGCAGCAGGCGGCCGGCGCTGCCCGCCAGGGACGTATCGGCCGGCGCCCCGTCGAACCGGCGCACATAGCGCCACAGCAGGCTGTGCTCGCCGGCCGCCAGGCGGGCGCCCAGGCCACCGTCCCCCGCCGGGGGCCGAACCGTGCAATAAGGAAGGAGTTGCTGAATGGTGGGCAGGTCCCAGCCGGGGACCGCCTGCAGTTCGTAAATACTGATGAGGTTGCCCAGCATTTTCCGGTACTGCAGGAACTGGCCGATCTGCACCGCGGTCAGGAAGGGCATTACTTGCAGCTCGTCGGCGGTAGCCGTATTCAACTCCAGGGGATTTTTTCGCAGGTAGGCCAGCTGCTGCAACAGGTAATCATCCTCCGCCGCCTCACCCGTCCGTTCCGCCCAGTTTTCGAGCTGCTGCTTGACCCGGCCCTCCACCTCCTGCCCCCGCCCGTAAAAGCACAGGCAAAGCAACAAAAACAGCACCGCCAAAAACAGGGGCCGGTTCATTGGGCATCGGGATTTTTAAAGATCAGCAGCAGGCCGGGGGTCACGCCCAGCCGCGGATGGACCGAAGCGGTGGCATGCAGCTGGAGGTCGTACCACTGCAGGCCGGCGCCAAAGAAGTACAGGGCCGCTGCCGTGGCCACGCCGCCCCGGGCCAGCAACCGCCCGTCGAAGCGGTATTGGAGCACGGCCTGCACGTCCACGGGCTGGCCGTCGGTCTTTTCCACCCGGCCCGAGAGGGACAACTGGTCCGAAGCGTCATAGCCCAGGCCCAGGCTGTAGCTGGCCGGCAGGCGCTCCTCCTGGCGCTTGCCGATCCTGGACCGGGCGGGGTTGTACACCTGCACGCCCGCCTGCAGCCGCTCGCTCAGCAACAGCAGCACGCCCGCCTCGGCATTGACGGAAGCGGCCCGGCCATACCCGCTGATGCCTACCGTGTAATAATTGAATTGCAAGCCGGCGGCCACCCTGGCGCCCAGCTTTCGGCCATAGGCCAGCCCGGCCTGCAGCTCGTTGTTGTCGGCGCTGCCGGCATAGGTGGCATTCAGCCCGAAATTGCCCGCGATCGAAGGAAAGGCGGCCGCCAGGTAGAGCGAGGAAAGCTCCTGCAGGCCGAACCGCCGTTCGGCAAACAGGCCGGCCGACAGTTGTTGGAGGTGGGCCAGGGCGGCCTGGTTGGAGCGGAAGGCGAACACATCGGTCCCTGCCCGGCTGTAGCCGCCGCCCTGCAGGTAGGCCGCCGTCACCGGCAGGCGGAGCATCTGGGCGGCCAGCGGACGGCAAAAAAGAAAAAAGACCAGGAGAAGAGCAGGCGTTCTCAAATGACTTTTCCAGGTAATATAATTACAATATGTTTAAAATAAAAATGCAGGCGGGACTCCTTCACAGCCTGTACCTTTGCACCCATGCAGATATTAAACGGCAAAGAAGCCTCGCAGGCGATTAAGGACTCCTTAAAACTTAATGTTGCACAACTTACCTCGGAAGGCAAAACCATTCCGCACCTGGCAGCCATCCTGGTGGGAAATAACGGCGCCAGTGAAACCTATGTGGCGGCCAAGGTAAAAGCCTGTGAGGAATCGGGCTTTAAATCGACCCTCATCCGTGCAGAAGAAACGATTTCCTCCAACAAACTGCTGGAGATCATCCGCGACCTGAACGCCGACCCCGACGTGCACGGCATCCTGGTACAGCTGCCCCTGCCCAAACATATTTCGGAAAAAGAAGTGATCAATGCCATCGATCCCAGCAAGGACGTGGACGGCTTCCACCCCCTGAACGTGGGCCGCATGGTGCTGGGCCAGCCGGCCTTTATCCCCGCCACCCCCTACGGCATCATGCTGTTGCTGGAACATTACAAGGTGGAGACCAAGGGCAAGCATGCCGTAGTGATCGGCCGCAGCCATATCGTGGGCCGGCCCATGAGCATCCTGCTGAGTGATGCCGGCGCTTATGGCAATTGCACCGTAACGCTCTGCCATTCGCATACCACCAACCTCAAAGAGATCTGCCGTACCGCCGACATCGTGGTGGCCGCCATCGGCCGGCCCGAATACGTAACGGCCGACATGATCAAGGAAGGTGCCGTGGTGATCGACGTGGGCATTACCCGTGTAGCCGACCCCAGCAAGAAGAGCGGCTTCAAGCTGAAAGGCGATGTGGATTACGACAACGTCGCTCCCAAGTGCTCGTTCATCACCCCCGTACCGGGCGGCGTAGGTCCCATGACCATTGCGGCCCTGCTGAAAAATACCTACCGGGCCTGCGCAGTGAAAAACTACGAGGACGCCGAACAACAATAAAGAAGTAACGAATATCATTCGGAAGGAGGGTTCCCCGAACCTTCCTTCCTTCCTATTATGAAAGCAACACCTATCGACACCACTACGACCCTCCTTCCCGTGATGGAGCACTTTTACACCCTGCAGGGTGAAGGAGTGCACCAGGGAAAGGCGGCCTACTTCGTTCGCCTCGGCGGATGCGATGTGGGCTGTGTGTGGTGCGACGTCAAAGAAAGCTGGGAGGCCGGCAAGCACCCGCTCTACGCCGTGGAGGATATTGTCGCCACCATCAAAGCCACTCCCGCCCGGATCGTGGTGATCACCGGCGGCGAGCCCCTGCTCCACGACCTCACGGAACTCACCGCCCAATTAAAGGCCGAAGGCTTCCAAACCCATATCGAAACCTCCGGGAGCTCGCCCCTGTCCGGCACCTGGGACTGGATCACCCTGTCGCCCAAAAAGTTCAAAGCCCCCCTGCCCGAGGTGCTGGCCCGCGCCAGCGAGCTGAAGGTGGTGGTGTTCAACAAATCGGACTTTGCCTGGGCCGAGCAGCATGCTGCCCTGGTACCGCCCTCCTGCCGGCTGTTCCTGCAGCCCGAATGGAGCAAGGCCACGGCCATCACCCCGCTGATCGTGGACTACATCAAGGCCCACCCCTCCTGGCAGCTCTCCCTGCAAATCCACAAGTACATTAACGTCCCTTAAGGGTAGGAATTAGTTAATTGGTTAATTGGTTAATTGGGATATTAGGAAGCGGCCTTTCTAACATCAAGGCCTAATTAACCAATTAACTAATTAACTAATTCCCTGTAGTAATACTTATCTTCATAATATGAAGAGGCTCACCCTTTTACATTTTATATTTTGCATTTTATATTTTACATTTTCCGCGGCGGCCCAGTATGATCCTTCGAAAGTGAACAAGAAGGCGAAAGAGGCCCACCAGAAGGCATATGAAAAAGCCATGGACGGGCAGTACAATGAAGCGGTGCTGCTGCTGCAGGAAGCCGTTCAGAAAGACCCGAAATTCGTGGAGGCCTACCTGTCCCTGGCAGGGGTATACAGCGAGCAGAAAAAATATTCGGAAAGTATAGCGACCTACGAAAAGGCCTTTGCCCTGGACACGGCCTTTACCTCGGAATACCGCCTCCCCTACTCCATTGCCCTGGCCCGCCAGGGTGCCTTCGACAAAGCCCTCGAGGCCGTCAACGCCCTGCTGGCGACCCCCGCGATCTCGCCGAATACGAAAAAATCCTCCCTGGACCGGCAGAAGGCCTTCCAGTTTGCCGTGGACTTTGCCCGCAACGCTCCGAAGGACTACGTGTTCCAGCCCGTGAACCTGGGCGCCAGCGTGAACACCGCCGAATCCGAATACTTTCCCTCCCTGCCGGTAAACGGAACCGAACTCATTTTTACCCGCCGCCTGAACCGCTCCAACGAGGACTTTTTCCTGACCCAAAAAGAGGGGGGCGGCTGGAGCCCCTCCCACCGGCTGAACGGCAGCATCAACACCGCCGAAAACGAAGGCGGGGCCGTGATCGCCCAGGACGGCCAGTGGCTGGTATTTACCGGCTGCAACCGCGAGGGCGGCAAAGGCAGCTGCGACATCTATATCTCCTACGCCACCCCGCAGGGCTGGAGCGAGGCCGCCAACCTGGGCGCCCCCGTCAATACCGGAAACATGGAAACCCAGCCCTGCCTGTCGCCCGACAAGCGCGACCTCTACTTCGCCTCCAACCGGCCGGGCGGCCTGGGCGGCACCGACATCTACCGGTCGCGCCTGCAGCCTAACGGCAAATGGAGCGAACCCGAAAACCTCGGGCCGGGCATCAACACCCCCGGCGACGAGGTCTGCCCCTTTATCCATGCCGACAACCAGACATTGTACTTCGCCTCCAACGGCTGGCCGGGCTATGGCGACCACGACCTGTTCCTGGCCCGCCGGCAGCCGGGCGGCGCCTGGGGCGCCCCCCGGAACCTGGGCTACCCCGTCAACACCATCGACCGCGAGGGTACCCTGTTCGTGGCCGCCGACGGCAGCACGGCCTACTACGCCAGCGACCGCGCCGACAGCAAGGGCGGCCTGGACCTCTACAGCTTTGCCCTGCGCCCCGACCTGCAGCCCCGCAAAACCCTGTGGGTAAAAGGAAAAGTATTCGACAGCAAAACCAATAAAGGCCTGCCCTCGGCCGTGGAACTGGTGGACCTGGCCACCCGGGAAGTGGTGTCGAAAGTGCAAACCGACGAAACCGGCAACTACCTCCTCACCCTGCCGGTAGGCAGCGACTATGCCTTTAACGTCGCCCGCCGCGGCTACCTGTTTTACTCGGGCAACTTCCCGCTCCGCGGCAAGACCCCCGACAGCACCTACCAGAAGGATATCCCCCTGCAGCCCCTGGAGCTCAACGCCTCGGTGGTGCTGAACAACATCTTTTTCGACTTCAGCAAATTCGAGCTCCGCCCCGAATCGCAGGTGGAACTGGACCGGGTGGTGCAACTGCTGCACGACAACCCCGACCTGACCATCCAGATCGCCGGCTATACCGACAACGTGGGCAATGCCGCCGACAACCTCAAACTGTCGGAAAACCGGGCAAAGGCCGTCGTGGCCTACCTGGCCTCCAAAGGCATCGCCCCCAAACGCCTTACCTATAAAGGCTATGGCGCCGCCCAACCGATTAGTGACAACTCCACGGAAGAAGGACGGGCGAGGAACAGGCGAACGGAGTTGAAAGTGACGGGGAAATGAGAAGAAGTTCCTGAGTTCCTGAGTTCCCGAGTTGGCGTAACTTCGGAAGGAAGCTGCTTACAGGAGCTTTAAACTACAAAAGTCTTGAAGACTTTTGTAGTTTTTCCGTTCCACAGAAAACCGCCTAACTTAGGAACTCAGGAACTATATGAAGTCGGAACTGTTATACCAACTGGCACTGACCCTGATCCCGAACATCGGCGACGTGCATGCGAAAATACTGGTGCAGCATTTTGGCAGCGCCGGGGCCGTGTTCCGGGCGGGCAAAGGGGAAATTGAAAACATCGAAGGCATCGGCACGGTGCGGGCAAGGTGTATCCGGGAGTTCCATGACTTTGACCGGGCCGAAAAGGAGATCGGATTTTTGGAGCGGTACGGCATCCGCCCCCTGTTTCTCACCGATCCCGACTACCCGCAGCGGCTCCTGAACTGCTACGATTCGCCCACCCTCCTTTTTTACAAGGGCGCCGCCGACCTCAATGCCTCCTGGGTGGTGTCCATTATCGGCACCCGCCACCATACCGACTTCGGCAAGGCGTTTACGGAAAAGCTGGTAAAGGAGCTGGCCGAAGAAAAGGTGCTGGTGGTCAGCGGCCTGGCCTTCGGCATCGACGGGGCGGCCCATAAAGCGGCGCTGAAGCACGACCTGCCCACGGTAGGCGTGGTGGGGCATGGCCTCGACACCATCTACCCTTCCGAACACGCCGGCCTGGCCCGCGACATGGCCCGCCACGGGGGCGGCCTGCTGACCGAATTTTTGAGCACGACCAAACCCGACAAACATCATTTTCCCCTGCGCAACCGCATCGTAGCCGGCATGAGCGATGCGACCGTGGTGGTGGAAACGGCCATCAAAGGCGGCAGCATGATCACCGCCAAGCTGGCCGACTCCTACAACCGCGATGTCTTTGCCGTTCCCGGCCGGCCCGGCGATGCCAAAAGCGCCGGCTGTAACCACCTGATTAAATACAATAAGGCCATCCTGCTGACCGGCGCCGACGACCTGCTGGAGGTGATGGGCTGGAAAGAACGGAAAAAGGAGGCGGGCCCGCACCAGCGGGAGCTGTTTATTGAAATGACACCCGAAGAACGGCAGGTGGTGGAGCTGCTGCAGGAAAAGGGTACCGCCCATATCGACGAGATCAACCTGCGCAGCGGGCTCAGCAGCAGCTCCGTGGCCGCCGCCATGCTGAACCTCGAACTCCAGGGCCTCATCGCCACCCTGCCGGGCAAGCTGTATAAGCTGGTATAAAGCCTTGTTTTCCAAATTCCCCTTGTCCCCCTATCTTTGCACATGGCTGCAAATAACAACTCCTCAGAAAAGATCCAACTCGAAGGTTTAACGTTCGACGACGTTTTGCTGATCCCGGCCTACTCGGAAGTCATTCCGCGGGAAGTGGACATCAAAACCCGGCTCACCAAAGACATTACCCTGAACATTCCCCTGCTCTCCGCCGCAATGGATACGGTTACCGAAGCCGAACTGGCCATTGCCCTGGCCCGCGAAGGCGGCATCGGCATCCTGCACAAGAACATGAGCATTGAAAAGCAGGCCGACCAGGTACGCAAAGTGAAAAGAAGCGAAAGCGGGATGATCATCGACCCCATTATCCTTCCTGTCAGCGCCGCCATCGGCGACGCCCAGCGCCTGATGCGCGAGAACAAGATCGGCGGCATTCCCATCACCGACGGCGACGGACGCCTGGCCGGCATCCTCACTAACCGCGACCTGCGCTTCGAAGAAGACCCGACCCGCAAGGTGAGCGAAGTGATGACCAAGGAAAACCTGGTGACCGCTCCCGAAGGCACCGACCTGAAAAAAGCCGAACGCATCCTGCGCCAGTATAAAGTGGAAAAGCTGCCCGTGGTGGACAATTCTGGAAAACTGATCGGCCTCATTACCTACCGCGATATCCTGAAGCTGCAAAGCCATCCCCATGGCGTTAAAGACTCCTACGGCCGCCTGCTGGTAGGCGCTGCCGTGGGCATTACCAAGGACCTGATGGACCGCGTGGCCGCCGTACACCACGTAGGCGTGGACGTCATTTGCCTGGACAGCGCCCACGGCCACTCCGTAAACATCCTCAATGCCCTGAAACAGGTGAAGCAGTCCTTCCCGAACCTGAACGTCGTTGCCGGCAACGTGGCTACCGCCAGCGGTGCGGCCGCCCTGGCCGAAGCCGGCGCCGACGCCGTGAAGATCGGTATCGGGCCCGGCTCCATCTGTACCACCCGCATTGTGGCCGGTACCGGCGTACCCCAGCTGAGCGCCATCATGGAAGCCCACTCGGCCCTGAAAAGCCTCGGCATCCCCCTGATCGCCGACGGCGGCATCCGCTATACCGGCGATATGGTAAAGGCCATCGCCGCCGGCGCCGACTGCGTAATGATGGGAAGCATCTTTGCCGGCACCGAGGAAAGCCCCGGCGAGACGATTATCTACGAAGGCCGTAAGTTCAAGGAATACCGCGGCATGGGCTCCCTGGGCGCCATGTCTACCGGAAGCAGCGACCGCTACTTCCAGGATCCCCAGGCCGATGCCAAGAAGTTCGTGCCCGAAGGCATTGAAGGTCGTGTAGCCTATAAAGGAAGCCTCCGCGAGATCGTTTACCAGTTCGTAGGCGGCCTGCGTGCCGGTATGGGCTACTGCGGCGCCAGAACCATCTCCGAGCTGAAGGAAGCCAAATTCGTGAAGATCACCAACGCCGGCATGCGCGAAAGCCATGCCCACGACGTGGACATCACGAGGGAAGCCCCGAACTACAGCAGGAAATAGTCCTAAGTATACATTTTATGGGAATGTCCTGCCACCCGGCAGGGCATTCTTTTTTATAAAACAACAGCATGACGTTACGCCAGAAATTGTTGCAGCGGATCTACCCCTTGGTGATGCGCCTGAGTAAAGGGGAAAAGCGGGGAAAGATCCGGACCAACAGCCGCCCCGTGCCGCCGCCCGTTTCTTTTTACGGGCTTACGGCCACCGGCATCAGCGGCGAGGAGCTGCCCTTCAGCCGGTGGAAGAACAAAAAAGTATTATTGGTCAATACCGCCTCGAACTGCGGTTATACGGCACAGTACGATGAGCTGCAATCCCTGTACGAACGCTACCAGGATGTTTTAGTGATCATCGCGTTCCCTGCCAATGATTTCAAGGACCAGGAACCCGGAAGCGATGCGGCCATTGCGGCTTTCTGCCGGGCCCGGTTCGGCGTCACCTTTCCCGTGACCCGCAAAACGCAGGTGGCCCCGGGCAAAAACCAGCACCCGGTATTCCGGTGGCTGACCGAACCGGGCCAAAACGGCTGGAACAGCCAGGCGCCCGACTGGAATTTTAGCAAATACCTGGTCAGCGGGCAGGGGATCCTGACCCATTACTTCGGCCCCGCCGTCTCGCCCCTCTGCAAAGAAATGCTCCAGGCTATTGACCAATGACCATTGTCTATTGACCAATGTCTTCTGTCAGATCAGGTTAAAAGCCTGGGCAAAGCGGAGGATCTCGTAATGGGATTTAACCTTCAGCTTGCTCTTGATGTTGCGGCGGTGGGTGAGGGCCGTCTTTTCGGACAGGAACAGCTGGCCGGCGATCTCGGTGTAGTTATGCCCCAGGGCCATCAGCCGCAGCACTTCCTTTTCCCTTTTGGTCAGGGAGGTGAACACCTGCTGGTTGCGGCGCAGGAATTCTTTTTCCTGCATCAGCCGCTCCACCTTGGCGGTGATATGGCTTTTGGCATCGATGGGCACCGCAAGGGTCAGCAGCAACAGGGGCTGGCCGGCCCCGTCGCGTACAAAAATCTTGGTGGAACTGTGGTACCAGGTCCACTCATGATCGGGGGAAGGACGCACCTGCTGGAAGTAAGAGATCAGCTCCTCTGAATTGTTGCGCTGTACCAGCCCCAGGATCCTGGGCACATAAAATTCGGCGTCCTCGGGGTTGAAATAGGGAATCCCTGAAAATTCCAATAGGTTAATTATCAATAGATTAAGGTGTGCATTGGCTGTAAAAAAGCCTCACAA